>JBGSIP010000105.1:0-3495 GCA_041742495.1 Planctomycetaceae bacterium | reverse complement strand
AGCGCTTCGCTGGGGTCATGGTGGCGGTGTGGGGGATGATGCTCCCGATGGTGGCAACGGCGCAGGAGCCAACGGCTCCCGACGCAGCCCCGACGGCTACGTCGACGGAAGGGGCGCCAGAATCGGCCCCAGCGGAGACTCCGCCGACGAGCGCGGCACCCACGAGTCCGGGAACCGATCTGCAGGGCCAGGCCAAGGAGGCCATCGAATCGGGACAGGAGGCCATTGATGATCTCACGCGGCAGGTGGATGCCAATCGGCAGGCCAAGGAGATCACCGCGGGCATTCTGCAGCCCATCTACGAGGTCGCGAAATACCTGTCCTTCAGCTGGTTCCACTGGGTGGCCTTCACCGTCATGGTGACGGGGGTGGTCAGCTATGCGTTTCAGTTGGTTCTCGGCAAGCTGGCCGTGCTCTCACGCATGCATTTCAGCTTCACGGAAGTGCTCAGTGATGCACTGGGTCTGGTCACGAGTCTGGTGGGACTCGTGCTGACGACTCAGGCGGCAGCGCAGAACTCGACCTTCACCCAAAGTCCGGCGTCGGTGCTCTCGGCGACTGCCGTGGGAGCCGTCGCGGGATTGATCTTCTATTGGTGGGGCCAATCGACAGAGCTGGCTGCCGCCCGGGCTGCTCGCGTGGAAGCCGCCGCGAAGCGTCGTCCCGGTGGGACCAAGCTGAACTGAGCGGTCGGGCTGCGTGCGAACCCGCGGGTCTCCGGCCGACGAACGCCATCGGCCGGACCTGCCTGCTCTGCGGACCTGTACGGACGAGCGGGCCACAGTTGGCCGTTCAATGACAGTGTTCGGGGCCGGGAAATTGACCGGCCTTGACCTCGGCGACGTACTGCTCGGTGGCCTGTCGCGTGACGCTGGCCAGGTCGGCGTATTTCTTGAGAAACCGCGGCGTGAAGGCGGCGTTGACTCCCAGCAGATCGGGAGTGACGAGCACTTGCCCATCGCAATGCGGTCCAGCGCCAATGCCAATCGTGGGGATCGATAGTGCGGCGGTCACGCGCTGGGCGATGTCTTGCGGTATCAGTTCGAGCACAATCGCAAACGCCCCGGCCTCTTCGGCGGCTTTCGCGTCCGCGAGAATGCGCTGCTCGTCGCGCTGGACTTTGCCCAGCGAGCCGAGTTGGCGCACCGCCTGTGGCCGCATGCCCACATGGGCCATGACGGGAATATCGGCTTCGACCAGCCGGCGGATCGAGTGCTGCTGCAGGGCTCCCCCTTCGAGTTTCACCGCGGCCGCCTCGGTCTCCTTGAGGACGCGTCCGGCGGAGGCAATCGCCTGTTCGGGATTGATCTGGTAGCTCATGAAGGGGAGATCTACGACGACGAGGGCGCGGGTCGCGGCACGGGCGACCATTTCGCCGTGATAAATCATCTGTTCCAGCGTGACGGGGAGCGTGGAGTTGCGCCCCTGCACCACCATCGCCAGGCTGTCTCCCACCAGCAGGCAGTCCACACCGGCGGCGTCGAGCGCCTGTGCGGTGGGAAAATCGTAAGCGGTGAGCACGGTGATTTTCTCACCGCGCAGTTTCATCTGTTTGAGACTGGGGACGGTAATACGTTTCCGCCGCGCGGCGTCCAAGTCATTCATGGAGACGGGGGCCTGTGTCGGCCGTGGAGCCGAAGAAGGGGACGGTTGCCGGGAAGTTGTGCCATCCATTATGTTCCGATGTCGCTCGCGAACAAGCATGGAACTCCTGATTGTTTCGCAGGTTAGGAATTGTGGCGGCACTTCGTTCTGGCAGTCATCAGCAGCGGGCGGGTCACCGAATGATGCGGGTCGGGTCGATCGTGCGGCGTGAGTTTTTCTAGCAGGGATGTCCAGCATGGCGGAACGCGTGGTGATTGTCGGTTCGGGGCCCGCTGCGTGGTCAGCGGCCATCTACACGTCCCGGGCCAATCTAGAGCCGCTGGTCTTCGAAGGGGCTATCACCGAAGAGAACCGGCAGAACGGGACCCTGCCGCTGGGGCAGTTGTCGCTGACGACCGAGGTCGAAAACTACGCCGGATTCCCTGCGGGAAATCTGGCAAGTTACCTCGACGAGTCGATTGCACCCGAACTGCGGCAGTACATGGCGCCGCATCGCGGGCATGGCGTCTCGGGTCCAGAACTGATGGAACTGATGCGGCAGCAGGCCAAAAATTTTGGCACGCGCATCGTGACCGACGACGTGGTCGACATCGCCACGGGTCAGCATCCGTTTCGCCTGACCACGCTGGACGGCAAAACGGTCGAAGCGCTCTCGATCATCATCGCGACCGGTGCGCGGGCCAACTATCTGGGGCTCCCCTCGGAAGACCGGTTCAAGAATAACGGCGTGTCAGCGTGCGCGGTGTGCGACGGGGCGCTCCCCCGGTTCCGCAATCAGCCGCTGGTTGTGATTGGCGGTGGCGACAGTGCCATGGAAGAAGCGAGCTATCTCACGAAGTTTGCCTCCAAGGTCTATATCGTCCATCGCCGCTCCGAATTCCGGGCCAGCAAGATCATGGCGGATCGCGTGCTGGCGAATAAGAAGATCGACGTGAAGTGGAACTCGCAGATTGACGAAGTGCTCGGAGACGACCGCGGCGGCGTCACGGGCGTGCGGATTCGCAGCACCGTGGATGCGTCCCAGACCGAAGAACTGGCGGTGTCCGGCTATTTTGCAGCGATCGGACATACGCCGAACACGGACTTCCTGAAGGGGCAGCTCAAGACAAATTCCAAGGGGTATCTGGTGTGGACGACGCCGCAGCGGTGTTACACCTCGGTGGAGGGAATTTTTGCGGCAGGCGATGTGGCCGATGACTACTATCGTCAGGCGATCACCGCCGCGGGAACAGGCTGCATGGCGGCACTGGATGCCGAACGCTGGCTGGCCACGAAGGGTTTTGAGTAAGCGGGTGCCAGCTTCGGCTGGACCGGACGGCAAAACGGGCTTTCGACACACGACAGACGTCAAGTGAGGATGCGACGATGTTGACCAAGGCGGGCTGTACCGAACGTCAACGCCGCCTGTGGGCCGCGTTGCCGGCATCCACCGAGTGGGTGCTGATTGCCGATCCCCGTCATGTCATGTATCTGACCGGGTTTCAGGTACAGCCGTTGAGTTTTTCGGGCGGCGAGCGCGCCCTGCTGCTGGTGGAGCGTGATGCCGGGACGACGCTGATTGGCGATAACTTTGCCGTGCGGGCGAATAGCGGAGAATACTTTGTCGACCGCGAAGTGATCGAAAAGTGGTACGACCATCGCAATTCGGTCATCAATCGTGATCACGCGCTGTTTAAAGCCCTGCGGTCAGTTTCCAACCGCGTGCTGGGGAAACGTGGGGCGGTCGAGGCCGAGTGGGTGCCGGTGGGTGCCGCAGAAGTGCTGGCCGCCGATCACGAGTCGCATTCCATCAGTCGCGAAGCCGGTTCAGGAAGCGTCGACGGGGCGATCGATCTGGGAACCGTGCTGCGCGGTTTGCGTCGCCAAAAGCTGGCTGACGAAGTGGAACTG
>JBGSIP010000104.1:0-1884 GCA_041742495.1 Planctomycetaceae bacterium | reverse complement strand
GGCCCCGGCGACTCCCGAAGCTCCGGCAGCCAACGAGTCGCCTTCCACCACGGAAACGCCGGCGGAGTCCACCCCCACGCCGTAAGGGTCTGGTCTCGCACCGGACGGACGACTGGCGGGGGCCCAACTTGATCGGGCTCGCCCGCCTTGCCTCATCAACTTCCAGCGCATCTGAGGGCCGCGACCGTTGACCGTTCCATCGGCTGCGACTGAATCGACGACGCGACCGGTCACCTGTGGCGGGTGCTCCCTGGCTTGCGACGACCTCCCTTTTCACCACCACCCCTGGAAATGCCCAACCGGAGAAGACTGGCGGCAGCGCCAACTCGCCAATGTCGTTGCAACCCCCACGGGCGCTGCCCTGCACACTGACCCGATCGACTTGCTGGCTCGCTGCCGGCGAGAGCTCTGGTCAGCCCAGCAGGTACTCATCACCGGGTTGCGCGATTGTCCATCGACGGCAGTCCGGGCGGCGGTCGCCCTGGCGGAATCTCTGGGGGCAATTCTCGATCCTGCCCGGAATCCATTTGCCGCCGCTTGGGAGCACACCCGCAACAGTGCTGGGGGGCTCACGTGTACCCTGGGCGAAGTCGCGACGCGCGCCACGCTGTTGTGGATCGTGGGAGTCGATCCTGCGCGACACGGTCCCCGGCTGCTCGAACGACTGAAGCTCACGGAACCAACCCGCTTTCTGCCCGGCGGACGCGTCGATCGCACGATCATGGTCACTGGCAGCCGAGCCTGCTGCGAGGCGTGGCAAGATTTGCAACCCGATCTGTCGGTCACACTCGACGATTCAGAAATCCCGTCCCTGCTCGCCGGCGTCCATGCCGCTTTGGGAGGCCGTGACGCCGACCTGCTCCCCACCGACATCGGCCGCCGGCTCACCTCCGCCGGCTATACGGTTTGTCTGTGGGGCGAACCGCTCCCCGCTGCGGCACCGATTCCCACACCGCCAGCCTGGCTGGAGCGTGCGGCTAACTTGTTAAATGGCATCACTTTGCATCCCGGGTTACTGCCCCGTTTCAAGGCGATTGCCCTGCCGGCCGCCGGTCAGGGAGTCGGTGCGTTCTCGGCGCTGGCTGCTCGTGTGGGGGCCGCTCAAGGACTCAAGTTCGCAGCCCCCGGTTCACCTCCGGGTTCCCCTGTCGAAGTCGATGCGGAGCGCTACGGCGCGACCCAACTGCTTGCGCACCATCAGGTCGACGCCGTGGTGCATTGCGGGGGACTCCCCTGTGAGCTCCCTCCGGAATGGCCAGGAGTGCTGGTCAGCATTGGGCCGGCCGCCGCCAGTCCGCGGGCCGATTTTTGGCTCCCCGCCCAACTCTCTTCTGGCCTGGGACTCGCCTTCGTGGATCGCTGCGACGGCCTCCCCGTGCCGCTCCGACCACTCGATTCCCGGCCGGAATTCCCCGATGTGGCCGCCGTCTTGAACTCCCTGATCCCCACGGTTGTACCAAACTCCGCCTGATCGCCGTCCGGCAAATCACGGCGAGATCCACTCGGCTCGCCGTGTGGACTTACAGGGCCAATTCCCACGGCGTGGTCGCGGCGAACCCACAGGCGGTTTGCAGCGGCCGGCAGGGCTGCGCTCAATCCGGCGACAATTCCCTTTCGCCCACCGCCGTTTCGCGATATGCTCTGCGGCTCGTTTTAGAGTCAGCGTCGACAGGCACAAACCCGCAAGGTGGGCCGGGATCGCTGGAGACATTTTTTGTGGGAGTCTGGACGTGCCGCTGAGTCGTGAAACCCTGGAACGCAGCCTGAAGCAGGCTGAAGCCCGTCTGTCCGCCTGGGAGCAAAAGCTCACCGCCAGCCAGACCTCCCCTGATTCGTGCCCCAAGTGGCGTGATTTCCGCGCGGATTGCCGCCAGATTCGTCACC
>JBGSIP010000103.1:0-4160 GCA_041742495.1 Planctomycetaceae bacterium | reverse complement strand
TTCGACGACCTTGCCGGTGGCCATGTATTCGCGATAGATGGCCTCGACCTGCTGACGGGTTTGTTCGTCCTGAATTTTCTGGGTCACCCAGTGAATCGGAATGCTGATCCGCGTGACCAGTTCCGTCATGGAGAGATCCACCACAGGCGGATTCACGGCCGCTTCTTCCAGCACACGGTCGAGCACCTTGCTCCACAACTGGGCGGCATACCACAACAGTTCCGCCAGAATGCCGCGCGAGACGTCGTCGAATCCTGCGGGGGGATCCTGCTTGCCCGCTTCGAGCGAATAGTGGCCAATCAGCGTCCAGTAATAGCTGTGGGCGAGTTCTGCGGCCGCCTTGATGGACTCTTCCAGCCACTGTTCTCCAGTGGAGAGCACCACCTCTGGCCGGCGTTCCGGGCGTTCGGCCAACTGCGACCAAAGAGTTTCGTACGACTTGGTCACGCTCCACTCGAACGCGCGGTGAATGACCCCCTCTTCCTCCGACTGACCGGTGTGAAACGGCATGACGGGATCGGTGACGTAGTGGCTCAGCACGCCCAGCGTGTAAACGGCTTGTTCCCATTCGTGAGCGCGCAGCAGACGAACACTTTCGGCGTACCAGCGTTCGGCAGTGCGCACGGCACCGCCCCAGAATTTATCCCCCACGTGCAGGACGTGATTGCGGAAGTCCTTGAAGCTGTCGTCGGGAGCTTTGGCCCCGGTCAGGTAGGGGTCGTGGTGGAACAGGCACAATTCGTTCCACAGCTCGGCGCGCGGGGAGCGTAGCAGGGTCAGCGCCTGCAGCGCGAGCTTGTGGTGGGTGCTCTTCCCCTTCCAGGCAAAAATGACGTCAAAACAGGTGGACATAGTGTGTCCTTTGTCGCATGCGATCACCGACCCGCCCGGTCACAACCCCACTCACTGGCGAGACCCTCTGGGGCACAGATGGGACTTCAAGTTCCCGCCACGGCGAAACCAGCAGGGCGGGAAGCCTCCGGGTTCCAGAAATTCGGCGGGACCATAGGCCATTTTCCCCGCCCGGAGCGAGACCAGTTCTGGCGATCGCCGTCGGTCGCCGCTCGGCTGGAATTGGCAGGCCGGGTGGCTGAATGGCCGCGGGGGGGCTGCAATTTGTGGACTCGCATTTCGTGACCCGCGGCGGGTGCCTACAATTTCGCTGCTTCGCACAAGGTTGGCCGCGGTTTGGCGCGCTGACTGCGGGCAGACCACCACCTTTTCTCCGAGGCAGGCATGATTTCCATCGAACGCAACCCGACCCGGTCCGTGCGGATTGGCACCGTCACGATTGGCGGCGGAAACCGGATTGCCGTGCAGAGTATGACCGCCACCCACACCCGCGACGTGGCCGCGACGGTCGACCAGATTGGTCAACTGGTGGAGGCCGGAGCGGACATTATTCGCGTGGCCGTGGACAGCCGCCGGGATGCCGATGCCCTCGCGGAAATTGCCAAACAGGTCACCGCCAATCTGTCGGTTGACCTGCAGGAGAACTATCGACTGGCGGAGGTAGTCGCGCCGCACGTGGCCAAAATTCGCTACAACCCCGGACACCT
Source organism: Planctomycetaceae bacterium (assembly GCA_041742495.1). Lineage (GTDB taxonomy): Bacteria > Planctomycetota > Planctomycetia > Planctomycetales > Planctomycetaceae > JBGSIP01. Next base: position 2,601 of record JBGSIP010000103.1, on the reverse strand, counting down.
GTATCACCACGAGCGCGACAAGCCCTGGCAGGACAAGGTGGCGTTCATTGCCGAAGTGGCCCGCGCAAACGACTGTGCCCTGCGCGTGGGGGTGAACTGTGGTTCGGTCGACCCGGCCAAACTGGAGCAGCACGAGGCCCACGACTCCATCTCACCCATGCTCGAGAGTGCCTGGGAACATTGCGAGTTTCTCGATGGACTCGATTTCACCCGCTATTGCGTATCGCTCAAGGACTCCGATCCCCGCAAGGTGATCGAAGTGAACAAGCGATTTGCAGAACGCCGGCCCGACGTGCCCATTCACCTGGGGGTCACCGAAGCCGGCATCCCGCCGGATGGCATCATCAAGACGCGCATCGCGTTTGAGCAGTTGATCAGCCGCGGCATCGGGGACACGTTGCGTGTCTCACTGACGGTGCCCAATGACCGGAAATGGATGGAGATTCAGGCCGGCCGGGACATACTGGCCGACATCGCCGCCGGCCGGGTCCGCTCGGTCGTCGACTACGGTCTGCCCACGCTGAATATCATCAGTTGCCCCAGTTGCTCACGCGTGGAAAATGGCGAGTTCGTACGCCTGGCAGAGCAGGTCAAAGAGATGACGCAATACGCCCGCGACTACGCGATCACGATTGCCGTGATGGGCTGCCGGGTGAACGGTCCGGGTGAAACCGATGACGCAGACCTGGGCCTGTGGTGCGCACCGAACTTTGTGAACCTGAAGCGGGGCGGCGAAGAACTCGGTGCTTTCCCCTACGACGAAATCCTGCCCAAGCTGAAGCAGGAACTCGACGCGCTGATTGCTCAGCGCAGTCCAGAACCGGTGCGATAGAGCGCGAAGTCGAAGGGGGAGTTGAAGGCACGCTGTGCGTGGCCGATCAAACTCCCCCGAATGCGTCCGCCGACTGGTGTAGCAACTCGCAGATCAAGTGTTCTGCTGCAGGATCAGAGTGCCCTCAAACGGCAGCTTGTTTCCTTCGACCTTGATTTTGCCTTTATAGGCGATGGTCTTGCTGCCATCGTCCGTCAGTTTCCCGCGGAACCGGGCCTTGGCACCGTCCAACTCGCCCCGCACTTTGATTTTTCCGTTGTCCTTGCACGTAAATGGCGCGTCGAAGACGGGGAGACCGGGAGCGTCTACGTTGGCCGTGCCGCTGGTTCCCGATGCCTGGGTGATGGTGACTGAGAACGAGCTGACTGCAGAGTCGACGTAAACTTCGCCTACAGCCACCCCGGAGAGCAATACCCGGTTTTCCAAGTCTTGGGCCACTGCGTACGCGGTCGAGCGACTGCGGCTGCTGGCACGCGGCTGCAGCAGATTCCAGGCAGACAAGAATGATTTCATCGCTTCGTGGCCCCTTCACAGGATGACGAGTGGTGGGACGGCGACAGCGGACGCCGCTGTAAAACCCCTAAAGCATTTCACGAGACTGGTGAAGATGTGTCAACCGTGGTGCCTGGCATAAGTGGGAAGTTTGCGATGAGTGGGGTGTGTGAGATGAATTGCCAGATTCGCTGGCCAGCGAGGAAACCTCCACAAAACTGTGGCCAGGACCTGACAATCGTCGCTGCCGGAGCAGAGCCAAAAAGGCGAGAAAATAAACGCCCCAAAAAGCGGACTGAACTTTGCATGGGCCACAAATCAGCGAGCAGGCCAATATCGCTCCGTCGGGCCGACTGCCGCAAGCACTGCGAGAGCTTGGCTCTCACTCTCGCGCAGGCAGTTCCCGCGAGCGGATGACCAGGTCGTCCTCGGTGCCACCTTCTTCGGCGGAGCCGTCGAGTGTGCTGAGGCCACCGTCATCCACCTCGTTCTTGCCCACGCTGTACAACGTGTAGGTGTCTGCTTCCAGCCGATATTGCAGCGGCTGCAGGGTGATGTCATCCAGCGGGATGCTGGGGAGGAATTGCGGTGACAATTCCGAAAGTGCTGTCGGAAAGTGTCCCTGAGCACGACGGTACTTCTCCAGGGCGATCGCCGTTTGCACCAGTTCCAGCTTGATCAGGCTGCGGTCGTGGGCGTCGCTGCAGGAACGCACGGCGGGCATCAGCAAGTTGGCTAGTATATCGGAGAGGACCGTGCTGCGCTCTTGCTCGCTGCTGAGTGCCAGCCAGGTGAGGCCGCTGCCCATGTGTTGTTCGACGATGCCGGCCAACTCATCTTCAAACGCCTGGAATGCGAGCTTGCGATCTGGTCGATTCTGCAGCGAGATGGCGACGAGGCGATCGTAGCGAGCATTCGACGATGACAGGACCAGATCCCAATCCATCGGGAGTACGGTCAGCGAGTTCGCGAGCAGCTTGATGGTCCCGGAAGAGACTTGGCTGTTGCTGTCCAGCAGCCCTGACATCCGATCGATCAACGGCGCGTCGTGGTAGCCGCCGCTGATCTTGGCCAGGATCTGCACCGCGTCGACCAGCATCAGGCGTTCGGTGTTGCTGATGGCGAAGGAAGGATGCTGCAGCGGAGGGAGTGTTGCGAGCCAATTGGCGAGTTCCCGTAGCTCGTCATTTGTCAGCTGGCCTTGCCGAATCAGCGCTGCGTCTGCATCGCAGGCCATCGTTTCGATCGCGACCCCCACCAGCAGTTCGATCAGGGTG
>JBGSIP010000102.1:0-5882 GCA_041742495.1 Planctomycetaceae bacterium | reverse complement strand
CTGGTGTCGCTCGCCGAACAGGCGCATCAGCCAATTTCGGCTGGAACCTACACCACCCGCGAACGGGCAGCGTAGCCGCCTCAGGTCTGGCGACGCCCCAGAACTCGATTATCGTCCAATCCCGCTTGGGAAATGCGAGCGTCGACGCCGCGATTTCGGCCTCGCACTCCACAAGTCGCCAAAACTTCACAATTGTGGCCGTCAAATCCCCCACGGCCAGCACACCTCAGTGAACGTCCCGGCACGAATCACTCCTCGCGAAAGCCACTTCCCCAGGCCTCTCCTGCCGGCCCGCAAAAAACTGGCCTTGGCCCGCTCCCCCCACATTCGCTACGGTCGATTCTTGGGGTTGGCGGGGCGATGGATCGCTCACCGCCATAGGGGGAGCGGCCGCGATCGGCACATCGCAGGCGACTCCGTTTCTGTTCTGGCTCTGCACGGAGGCATGCTTGTGAGCACCATCATCGTCGTTGGCATCGATACCATTGCGGGAATCAACTTTGCCGCCACGCTCGCAGATCGCAGCCAGATCCTGGGCTGTTGGCATCGCACTCCCTGCCACGTCCCCGGCGTCGCCACGCGGGGCCCCATCGACAACACCACCGATATCGCCTCCTTCGTCCAGCAGCACAACATCGAACGCATTGTGATCGCTGGGACGCCGTCGCAATCCCCGTGGCTGGAGTCCCCCACCATCACTGGTGATGCCGAACTGGCCTGTGTACACGCCTGGTTGCAAGTCGCCAGTGACACGCTTACGCCGGTCACCATGCTCTCCTCTGCCGCCATCTTCACCACCCCGTGGATGTTCCACGAGGAAGAATCCGCCAGTCGCTGTGAAAGCCCGGCCGCTCAACGCATTCGCGATCTCGAACGGCGAGTCATCGCTGCCCCCGCTGCACTGATCGTGCGATCGCACAACTTCGGCTGGGGCACCTCAGCCATCCCCTCGCGACTGGAGGCCCTGACCGAAGGCGAAAACCTCCCCGCCATGTGGGGCGACATGCACAGTGGTTCAACCCCCATCGTCGTCAGCGACCTCGCCGAAATCGTGGCGCGCGCCTGGACGCAGAAACTCTCTGGCACCCATCACGTCGCCAGCAGTGTCCGCGTGACTCCGGCCGATTTTGCCGAAGCGGTGGCCGATCACTTTGGCGAAGGCCACCACGCACGGCCGCCCCGTCGCCGGTTGCCCACGGCCACCACGCGACATGTGTTTGGACAGGGCGAAACCAGCCTGCAGACCAAACGCATCCGTCGTGCCCTCGGCATTGCGATGCCCACCCTTTCCGACGGCCTGGGTCGCCTCGCCGAGCAGCGTATCAATGGCTACTGGGATCGCTTGCAGGCGACACGCACGGCCGCCCGCGCTGCATAAACCACGGCGGCAGGGCTGGGGCTCAATCGCCAGAGACGGGCCACGTGACCAGTTGCGGTGCAGGCACTGCAACTTCGCCTCAAAACCCGGCACACTCCTCAGATAGCCTGCCGTCGTGCCTCACCAATCCCAGGCTCCCGATTCGCCACTGCCGGCGGTAGACTCCGGCGCGCGGCGAAGAGGCAGTGACAACTCCGTCGCTGCCATCCGCCAGGCACAGGGACGAGAGATGAATCACAATCGCAGTGGACGCTCATCGCGTTCGGTGCTCGCCATCACCTGGGCTCTGCTGGCCCTGAACCACGTCCAATCCTGCTCCGCCGGCGAACCGCATTGGCAATTCATCGCCAATGACGAGGTCAAAGTCGGCGTGCGACTCGATGCGGGTGGCAGTGTGGCGCACTTTGGTCCCGCGCAAACCGACGAGAACTTCCTGAATCACTACGATCTGGGACGCTTTCTGCAACAGTCGTTTTACGGGGCCGAAGATGGATCCCTCTGGGCCAAAAAACCGTGGCGCTGGAATCCCGTGCAGGGGGGCGACTATCGCGGAAACCCCGCTCAACTCCTCGCGTGGAGTGAAACCGGCCATCGTCTATCGACGCGCGGTCACGGCAAGAATTGGGCCGGTGGGCAAGATCTCGCCGATACCCTGTTCGAACAGTCCATCACTCTCACGGGTCCGCTGGCTCGTATCGATTTTCGATTCACCTACTCTGGCGAAGAGAACCATCCCCTGCGTTCGCAGGAAGTGCCAGCCCTGTTCGTCGACGCACGACTGACCCATCTGGTCTGTTACACCGGCGACCTCCCGTGGACCGACGCCCCGTTGACGCGCCGGCAGCCCGGCTGGCCCAATGAAAGTGTGCAGCCGACAGAGCGCTGGGCTGCTTATGTCGATGACTCCGACCGCGGCGTCGGAATCTTCTTTCCTCACACGGACCAAATCACCTGCTACCGCTACGCCGGAGACCACAAAACCGGCCCAACGGCAGCCGCTTGCAGCTACCTGGCCCCACTGATCAAAACGTCCATCTCGCCCGGCACGATCGTCACCTACAACGTTCATCTCACTTACGGCACGGTCGACGAGATCCGCCAGCGATTCAAAACCATCGCCGAGACGTCCCCAGTCTCACCGTCAGACGCCTCCCGCCCTTGATGGCTGACGTTGCTGGAAGATGAGTCTTCCGCCCCTGCGCCCCGTCCTCGACACAGACATACCCGCGCAGTCCCCGCCAGCACCAGCGGGAAAAAAAACGAGCCTGCCACGTGACCCGTGGCAGGCTCTGAGCGTCCCTTTTGCGCCGCGTCGCGCGCGCCTTACGGTCCTGCCGGAACGGGATCGCCGTCGACAGTGAAAGTACCGCCGTCGTTAAAATTGTCGCTGCCGTTGGGACTATCGTTACGGCGGATGACTGTCGCGGTGACAGTCATGACTCCCGTCGCCGAGTTCCACAGACCGCCCCCTTCATTCCCTGCTGCATTGCGTGTGACTTGGCTGCGGGCAATGTCCACGGTACCCGCCCCGGTCAAGTGCAGACCTCCGCCATTGCCAGGATTCAGGCCGCAGAAATTCTTGGAGAGTTCCACATTCAGCAGTGTCGTCTCGCCAATATTTGCTTCCACACCCCCGCCGGCCCGCATGGCTCCATTCTTCAACAGCAATGTGTTCGTCATGCTGAGCATGCCGTTGTTATTCATGATCCCCCCGCCCGATCCCGCAGCACCGGTAGCGACATTCTCCGAGAACTCGCAGCCGTCCACAGTCATCTCGCCACCGTTGTTGAATACCCCCCCTCCGCCATTGATGGCCAGTGCGCCACGGGCCGAATTCGACTCAATGATGCAGTCGGTAATGGTCATCAAGCCGGTCGGCGAATTCCACAGCCCACCCCCTTCCTGTGCCGCCTTGTTGCCAATGATCTCGCAGAAGGTGACATCCACTGTCCCTGCACCCGTGAGATGAAACGCGCCGCCGTTCCCCGGAGCAGCGCCGGTTTCGTTGTCCGACAACACCAGACCACTCAGTTCCGTTTGACCAACGTTCGATTCAATGCCCCCGCCCGCTCGCTCAGCGTAGTTATTGCTCACCGTCGAGTTCAGCACGGACATGGCACCCTGGTCATTGAACACACCGCCGCCGCTCCCTGCGGCACCATTGGCCAGGTTGCCCGTAATCACAGAGTTTCGAATCTCCAGCAGGCCGCGATCATTGAACACCCCTCCCCCGCCATTGGTGGCGTCGGCTCCTCCGGCCACATTCAAAAACACTTCGCTGTTGACCACCCGCATATTCCCCTGCGCCGAATTCCAGATGCCGCCCCCCTCGCTCGAAGCGAAGTTGCCATACACGCGGCAGTCACGAAACAGGACCTCCCCTTCAACAGTGATGTGAAACGCCCCGCCGTTCCCCGGATTGGGACCGGTCTGGTTGAGTGTGAAGTCACAGTCGATAAACGTGCTATTCCCTCGACGACCCTCCACGCCACCGCCGGCGCGCGACGCGGAATTGCCACTGATGACACATCGATCCATAGTCAGCGTCGTCACAAAATCGAGTGCGATTCCGCCACCCGATGCCAATGGTCCCGTAGCGGTCGAATTCTTGATCACGCAGTTCGTCGTCACAATGGGGCCCTGCGAGCGAATGGCCCCGCCGTTCTCATTGATGACGGCCCCATTCATCAGCGTGACGTCCTGAGCCTTCAGGCTCGCAAACGAAGTCACATCAAAAATGCGGTCCAGACCAGCGGCGTCAATGGTCGAGTTGGCACCGTCCAAGGTGAGTTGGAACAGCACATCGAGATCCCCGGTCGCGCCCAGATTCTCCCCCGCACCCGGAATCGTCAGCCGTAGCGTCGTATTGCGCGGCAGTACGATCGTCACATTGCCTCGCACCCGGTTCCCTTCCTGGATGGCTGCCCGCAACGACGTATTGCCTGTTGCATCACGCGCTTGCCCATCATTGGGATTCGCATCGACCGTATCTGCTATCGTATTGACGACAAATGTGCGACTCCCTTGCGCCGATGCCTCCGCCGTCCAGGCCACGCTCACCAACATCGCCCACAGCCAGGGGCTTTTCACCGCGCTGCTCATAGCAAACCTCTTTCAATGCTCACGAATGGGAAGTACAGTCCAGGCGACAAGTACACGCCGATCAAGTGGAGCGAGCCGCGTGAGCCTGCCCACACCTCCCTCACAGCGGAACATGGTGCCGGCGACTCCCTGAGCATTTGCCGTTCCTGCCCGGGCATATTGCCCAGCTTCACAGCGAGCGTGGTGCGACAATCGCGCATCGCGGCGCAACGAGGGTCAGTAGCGACATCTTGGAGAGGGCAGTAGTCGCTCTCCGAGCGCAGCATAACCTCGCTGCGCGAGACGAATTCCCGCTGATGTCGTCCGACCGAACTTCACTGTGTGACGAGCCTTGGCCCGTTCCAGAATCACAGCGTCAAGTCGCGATCAAAGTGCAACCGTTACGCGTGACCGGATTGTCACAGTGACGCCTGGGCACTCAACATGAGCGGCGGTCGGTCACCCACTGCATCGCCACGGCATGCGGGGAATACGCCGAGCGAATTGTTCGCCTCGCGACGTTGCAACGATTCCCCTCGACGGAGCACTTTCATCCTCGGAAATACACTCCGCCGCCGGCGCAATTCGCAACAGCGGCGGTCAGTCGTGTGCAGGCCTCCGGCGGCGGGACAGAAACCGGAAGATCAACTTCCCGGTGATCACTCACCATGCCCGGCACCGGCCTGTTTCTCTTTCAACGTTGCCAGGTAGGCCACCAGATCGCGAATCTCGCTCACCGTCAACTTGGAAGCCAGGTCTGCGGGCATGCCGGACAGCCCCTCGCCCCGATCCAGCACTTCTGCCTTGTTGACCGTAATCGTCTCTCCGCTTGGCTGCATCAATGTGATTGTGGATTCGTTCTCTTCCTTCACAATGCCCGCTTTCGTTTCGCCCGATTCCAGCAGCAGAATCACCGTCTCGAAGCCCTTGGCAATCGCCTTGTTGGGATGCACGATCGATTCCAGCAGGTATGTCCGTTCCTTCAGCTTGCCGATCTCGGACAAGTCAGGCCCCGCTTCGCCTCCGGAGCCATTGATGACATGACAGCGGCGGCATGACGCCGCGGCTGAGTTCACAAAGAGACTCGCCCCTTCTTCCGGATCACCCCCCAGCAGGGCACGACCATACTTCGCCACGGGGTCAGCATTCAGTTCCCACGCAGCGACCTGTGCGGCGACCGCATCACGAATGCTTGCCTCCGAGAACTTGAGCGCAGCGTCGTGCAGTTCCAGCGCAATTTCCGCCGGCGCGTTCCCCGCGATGTACGCTTCCAGCCACTTCTGCAGCGCACTTGTGCCGGCCGGCGACGTGATGGCCATCAATCCGCGCACAGCGGCCTGTTTCTCGCCGCTCGTTCCGCTGGCAATCGCCTGTGAGAACATCTCGACAGCCTCCTCGGGCGACGTCCGTGCCACCACGTCCC
>JBGSIP010000101.1:0-2560 GCA_041742495.1 Planctomycetaceae bacterium | reverse complement strand
TCTCACGGAGGCACAGAGCCCGGGAGAACGCCTCCGTCGTCTGAAGTCGTTCGTCTAATACTGCTTTTTCAGCCAGCAGTGGCACCCCACGTGATCCCGACGATGTCTGACACACAGCAATAGACAGGCCACTACGGCCGGTGTTGTTTGTTTTCCGCCACGGGCCGATAAGTTAAGCTTCTTAGCTGGCGGCAGTGTGATGCAAATGCATGCCTCGTTCCAACGGAAAGATAGGAGCCGACGATGTGGTATCCCGGTGCGACGAAGAAAGAGATCATCACGAATTTCACCCGTGGAGGAATGCGGCGCCCGCTGCACGGCTTGGTGCTGCACATCATGGATGGGACGATGGAGGGCACCTTGGGCTGGTTCAATAAGACGAAAGCCGAGCGTCAGGCGGCCAATGATGATCTGTGGAACAAACTCGGTCGCAAGACCGCGGCCCCGGACAAGGCCTATGCCTCGTCGGCGCATTTTGGCAACGCGGTCGACGGACGGTTGTGGCAATTCGTTGACACCGACCACCAGGCCTGGGCCCAAGATCCTGGCAATGCGGAATGGATCAGCGTGGAGAATGAAGGGCGCGGCGGAGATGAACTGAGTGAAGCTCAGATTCGGAATATCGGCAAGCTGATGGTGTGGTTATTGGAAGTGGAAAAGGTTCCCATGCAATTGGCCAACACGCCATCGGAATTCGGTCTGGGATACCACTCGATGTCCGCCGCCTGGGGGCATGCGATGTGCCCGGGGACGAGGATCATTGCTCAGCGGGACAAGATGATCAGGGTGGCCAATGACATCCTGGCCGAAGACATCCGCGCCATCCGCGCGCAGCATCCTCCCTTGCGAGGTCGACCCGTACGCGGGCCTGATGGGGAATTGTCGTATACTTTCGAACCAGAATAAGGCTAAGAGGAAGCAGGTCAGACTGTGCCTGTCGCCAAGATTCAGCACTGCACGACAATCGCGATTGACTCTCCGAGCAGTGTGAGGACGCGTACGGTTTCAGGCTGAGCCCACTCGACCCTGCTGGACGCGCCGCCGGCTTTCCGACGATCGAGTCGGGTGTGACTCTCGCGTCAGGCACAGCCTGACCAACTGGCCTGTCTACCGCTTTGTGGCAGGCATCGCCGTGGCTCCCTGGGATCTGCGATGGCTGACAAAGAGCGTTGGACGAATCACCTCAGCGACCTCATCACGCCAGCGGCAGTCCGCTGCGAGCCTGTGACAAGCGATCATGCAAGTCCACCACCTCACGAACCCCAGCGTGCATCGGCGCGGTTCCAAACGATTGCAGAAATGCACACGCGGCGAAGGCCCGCGCTTGGCGTTCGTACTCGGCCACCCACGCCCGGCGCTCTGGCAGACGTTCGGGCTTCAGGGGCCAAACTCCCGGCCGTGGGGCCAAGTGCGTGGCGATTCCAATCCGCCATGGCTTGGCTGTCAGGCGGGCACGAAAACATTGCTGGCGCTGGCACATCCGCACGTACACCGGGTCGGCCTGGATCGCGGCAAAGAACCCGACCACTTCCGGATCACCCGGTGAAAACAGGCGTTGCACAGCCACCACGCGAAAACCATTCGGTGTGCGGTACAACTGCCCAGACCAATCGCGATGCGTGTCGAAAAACCGAGTGATTCGCTGCAGTGCAATTGCCGAAAGTCCTCCGCGCAACTTGAGCACCCTGCCATATAGCCAGACCGTCAGCGGCAATCCGCCAAAAAAACCCGCCGCCAGTCCGCTGACCAGCGACCAGTGCAGTGGCCATTCCAATTGCGTCCGTGCCATCACAGCCACAGCAGCCACGACGGTGAACGTCACCACCGCCACAAACAGGCACGATCCATTGTCTCGCAGATCGACATCGGCAAACAGCACATCCGGCGTGTTCAGGCACTGGGCCCCGTAAGAGTTGCGCGTGACGACGGTCTCCCCATACCGCGCCAGCACTTCCTCGCGAATGGGAATTCCCTCCGCGCCGTTGTAGGGGACCTTAGGTTCTCGGCGGGGAACCTGCGCGCCCGCTTTCCAGTTTTCAATGGCGGCGTCCGCGCGTTCTTCGGCCAGCGCCTCCGCTTCCGCCTGACTGGTGTTCGACCAGCCGAAACGGCGCACAGTCACCTGCCGACCGTTCGCGCGTTGTTGCCGCCTCGCCTCGGCCCAGAACTCCGGAATGATCATGCAACCTCCTCGCGCGAGCACCAGCCAACGTCGGCCTCCCACCCCGGGAGATCTCCACCAGCGACGACAATCACGGGCGTCATTGTGAACAGACCCGCCTCCCGGTGACCAGTTTCACCCACCCGACGAACATCATGCCACGCATTGATCGGCGATCACTGTTGCTGCGTCATTTCGTGGGTCGTGGCTTGCCGCGGCCGGAGAACATCGTCAGGACGGCCAGCGCCACCAGAAATGGAATGATGGCCCATTTCACCCACGCCACCAGGACGAGAATACCGATCAGCGCCAGCCACGACGCCCAGTTCCACTTGGCCCACGCAGCAGGGCGATAGCGGCCCGGCATGGCCCACGCGAGAATCGCCAGCACCAGCCCGA
>JBGSIP010000100.1:0-2520 GCA_041742495.1 Planctomycetaceae bacterium | reverse complement strand
ATTGTTGGGGCGTGGCAAGTTGATGACGGAGGGAACATCGTGGGCGAGTTCAAACCGAATCCGAACTACCACAAAAACAAGAGGTAGCTTTGGCCAGCCTGAGCTACATCGGCTTCTGCATCACGATCTTCGCAGGCTGTGCCGGTTCGACGGGTTGCCGCTTGGCCGGTTGAGCACTTGCACGGTGTTGCATTACGTAGTTGGCATCGCTCTCGCAATGCCAGCCGCCGGGTATAGAAACTCCAACACACCCTTCGAATCGCGATTCCCGGCCTCACATCATGATCATCTCAACGTAAGTGCGCTCGTGTTGACACATCAGCAATTCAGTGTCAACGCCCATTTCCCGTAAACGCGCAACGCGACTACAATCGGGCATGCTCACGTCACCTCACGCCGCCCATCTCTCATACGACAACAACGTCCCACCCAACCGCGTTTTGCACGTGACCTCTCCCATCGAGATCGTCGCACACTGCTCAGGCTCTTTCTGACAATCCGGCGGCAGGCTGTCCCGGGCTGAGTGTGGTCGCTCGCGGTTGTAATGAAGCATGAATTCGCGGCTGATGTGGTTGAGCTGTCGGTGGCCAATGATCACAAACTTGTGCAGGCATTCGTTTTGGAAGGTCTGGATGAAGCGTTCCACGTGAGCTCGCAGATTCGGCGAGCGGATGGTATTGCGTTTGATGTCCGAGTTTGCCTGCTTGAAGACGTTATCAAACTGGCTCGTGAACTTCGTATCGTTATCCCGCATCACGATCTGCGGCTTGAGGTTTAAATCTTCGGCATCCATCAGGAAGTTGCGGGCCTGCTGAGCCGTCCAGTTGGCGTCAGGGGCCACGGTACACGGGGAGATCCAGCAGCGGCGGGTTCCCATGTGGATGAACACCAGCATGTAGAGACTGACGATGCCGTTGGTGGTCCACATCGGTTTGCTCAGGAAATCTGTTTGCCACAGGACATCGGCGTGTCGCTGCAGGAAGTTGTCCCAGGAATCGGGGGAGGTGCGATCCACCGGATCAGGCGTCAGTCCGGCTTCCTTGATGATGGTTTTGACTGTCTGCCGTGAGATCTTGATCCCCAGCTTCTTGAGTTCTCCCAGAATGCGGGTGTAGCCCCAGCCCGCTTCCTGGCGCATCTGGAGGATCAGATCGCGGATTGATTCCGGTGTACGTGGTCGTCCAGGTGGCCTGGACTTGGCTGACTTCGCGACATGTCGCTGCTCGACCTCTTTGACCCACCTTCGAAACGTCTGGTAGCTGACGATGCTCATGATCGACTTGAGCTGCAGGCCCAGCCGTCTGCCAGCGCGGACGAGTCGTCGCTTTTCGTGGGGCGTGGTCTTCACGGTCTTGGGCAACTTGGATCTGAGGATCCGATTCTCTTCTTTCAAGTAGGCGACTTGGCGGGCCAGTTCTTGACGAGTGGCACAGGCCAGCAGGGCCAACAGGGGATGCAAGATCGCGTGCATTCTGGTAACGTCCTTGTCGCCGGGGGAACTCGTTAAAACCCGAGGTGTCAGAGTTTTTATACCCCGCTGGCACTCCGGGGATGAGCATGAATGTAGGATGACATTGCCCGAGCGAATACGCTAGCTGTGTGGGGCCACATTTTGACCAAGCTTGGAGATGCTCAAAGTCTCCATTTGCTGTTAACCGGCGGGTGTTTTTCCCAGGGAGTCTCAGTTCTGTTAACTCCAATCGGGGTGCGGTGTTGACAGGCCTGTTAATTCTTGCTCGCCGGTTCGCAACGTGCGCGACCGTCAGCAGGCGAGCGAAAGAGATCCGGAATTCCGTAAGCATTGGGATTTCAGCATCTTAGAGCAATTCACTCTCTCCAAATTCGGAGCGCATTGTTACGAAGAGTGTTCCGTTCGGGGAGGGATCGAGTTCGTCGGCGACGCTCAGCAGTGTCTGCAGGAGGTCTTCGGCGGTGAGGCGCTGAGACCGTTGGCCGGCGTCCAAGACGTGTTCGAGTCGCAGGGCGACCTCGCGGAGGGCGTCGGCGATTTTTTGTTCGGGGGTAGAAGGCGTTGGGTTCGTCATGGTGACACCTCAATTCCCAGCCAGGGTGAAGTGACCCCGGTCCGTCTTGGTGAAGCGGGCCTCGGTCCCCTTGGTCTGAATCTCCCGCAGGATGGCACTATAGAGCGTGGCGTGCGGCGTCTTACCAGCCGGGCTGGTCCAGTACCCCTTGGCCACCATCGCTGCCATCATCTCTTTGGTCGTCAGCGGTTCTTTCTCCTCGGCGAGGATTTTGGCGGCGGCATCGAGGGCGCTAAGCTTTTGGGGTTTGTCAGCCTGGGGTGTTTTGTTGGGTTTGGTGGGCTTGGTGGGTTTGACTGGTTTGGTCGAAGCGGGTTTGACATTGCTGGTGGCCGTCTTCTTGGCAGGCATGGTGAGGCTCCTCAAAAGTCTCGTGGGTGTTGGTTGCCGGGGCGACGTTGCCTCCGGCGTCAGACATCAGTTACCTCGATTGGCATCACTCATCCACTCAGTTCGCAGGCCATCTGACAGGAAT
>JBGSIP010000099.1:0-2840 GCA_041742495.1 Planctomycetaceae bacterium | reverse complement strand
GCTGTACCTGATTGGCAGCCACTGATTGCGGTGGCCGGCGGTCACTTGCTGGAGCGGCTGGCCCCTGAGTCCTTTCTGCTTACGACTGACAGACCCATCGATCGCGACCGGGCAAATTGGCTCGAGTGATCACCGAGGAATCGAGACGATGTCGCATCACGCCGCTGTTCCTGCCGCTCATGGGGCTCACGATGGTCACGCTGGCCATCACGGATTTGCACACGTGGTCTCCATCCCGCTGCTCCTGAGCGTGTTTTTCGCTCTGCTGGGACTGACGTTCTTGACGGTGTTTTGCGCCGGCTTGAATCTGGGGCGCATGGAAATCTGGGTGTCGATGGGCATTGCCACCGTCAAGGGGGCGCTCGTCGTCCTGTTTTTTATGCACATGCTCTACGACAAGCCGTTCAACGCCGTAGCGTTTATCAGCTCGCTGATCTTCCTCGCGGTGTTTCTGTCGTTCGCTGCGATGGACACCATGAGTTACCAGCCGCAGATTGAGCAGCAGGACTACGAAACCATCCGCGCCAAGCAAGCCCTGTGAGTTCGTTAGCCCGGCTGCCGGGCGGGCTGCTTCAGACTGGCTGACTGGGTCGTGGCTTGACTGGGTCGTGGCCTGAGATGGTTCGTGCCCTGAGGTCGGTCGTCGCCTGAGTTCGGTATTGGTCTGACGTCGATGTTGGTCGGAATTCGACTCTGGCCAGCCGTTGGCTTCGGTGCTGACGGCTGAGTGACGTCGAGCAGACCGGCATCGCGGGGCGGAAACGTGTGTCTCGATCGATGCGGACGACGTTCGTCATCCTTTGCGGGCGGCGTAAGGCAGGTTCTGATGCCCCGTGATCCAGTTGTTGCCCAGCATCGCTTCTCGCTGCCGCATCAGCGGCGTGAGTTTGCCATGACATTGTTCCTGGCGTCGCTGGCGATGTTTTTTGCGGCCGGGGCCATTGGTTACGTCATCTTCCGTTCGACGAGCATGCCCCGGACCACCGTGTCTGTGGTGCAGATTCCGCCGTCGATGTGGATCAGCACGCTATTGTTGCTGTTCAGCAGTGTCAGCCTGCATCTGTCGTTGCGCTATGTTCGCCGCGAACGCCGTGAACTGTTCCGCCGCTGGCTGCTGGCGGCGCTGCTGAGCGGCACACTGTTCTGCTTGGCGCAAGTGACCGCGCTCTCCACGCTGATCCTGTGGCACTCCGAGACCCTGACCAAGGCGGCTGGACCGTACGGCCTGGTGTTCTCGCTGGTGCTCATTCACGCCGCGCACGTGTTGGGAGGCCTGGTGGCCTTGCTGGCGGTCGCCTGGCAGGCTCTCAATGGCCGCTATGACCACGAGTATCACAGTGGTGTGCGACTGGCGTCGCGCTACTGGTGGTTTCTGGATGGCGTGTGGATGGCGATGCTGTTCACCTTCATCGTCGTCGGCTGATCGAAGTGCCCTCTGGCACACGCGCCGCGGCGACGAACACCCCGTTGCGCTCGAAATCGCTTGGCGAGGTCACTCGCTTCGACAAATCAGAACCTCTCCGCCAGCCATGTTCCGTGACTGTCGTGCGGCGAGAGGCCCTATTCCACCAGTGTCAGTCGGACGCCGGCCGCTTTGAGACGCTCGACTTGTGTGGTCAGTGCGTCCGGGGTGAGCCCAGCCTTTGAGACGCTTAGCTTCCAATAGGGCGCGAAACGCTGCGGTCCCGCAGCATCCTGCTCGGCCATGTCAACCAACGGCTGCAGATCAGTCAAGGGGTTCCCTTCGAGGAACGTAAATCGCAACTCCGTCAGCGCACTGATGCCAGCCGCCGAAGTCAGTCGATTCTGCCGCGCCCCCAATGAGGCGAGCCATTTCAGATTCGCCAGTGGTGCCAGGTCAGTGATCTGATTGCCATCGAAATACAGCGACTGCAGCCGGGCCATTGGTTCAATGCCTGCCAGCGAGGCCAGTTGGTTCCCCGACACATCCAGTGTGCGCAACGCGGTGAGTGTCTGCAGCGGGGCGAGGCTCGCCACCTGATTGCCGTGTGCGTCCAGGTATTGCAGACGCACGAGCGTTCCCAGCGGAGCCAAGTCGACAACCTGGTTGTCAGCCAACGATAACGTCTGCAGATTGACCAGCGCGGTGAGTGGAGTCAGGTCGGTGATCTGATTCTGATTCAGTTCGAGAGCCGCCAGGTTCGTGCACTGTTCCAGTCCCTGCAGGCTGGCGATTTTTGCCCCGTTGGCGGTGAGGAAGAACAGCCGTTTGAGATCGGCCTGCTCGAATTCCTTTTTTTCCGGCAATTTTTGCGACAAGGATTGATGAATCACCCCCCGCAGAGCGGCGTCCGGGATGACAGATTCGAGAGTCTGCGCGCTGGCCGGTGTGGACTGAGCGAGGAGCAGACTGCCGGTCGTCAGTCCGAGCAGCAAGGAACACAGCAGGGCACGGCGGCAGATCACAGCAGTTCGCAACATGGCTCGCTTTCTGAAGGCGACCGGCGGAAGGCGGAAGCGGGTGGGGAGGCATCCCGGTGGCAAGGCAGGGACGAACCGGGGGAGCATCGCATGTTGACTCACGGGGCAGCCAGATGCAATCGGTTGCCACGCTGGCCAACAATTGAGACTCTTTGTAGACCGACGTCGTCTCACGGTGCTCGTGGGCCTGCCCCGCTCCCCTCCCAAGGTGATTGTGTATGTCTCTCATTCCACGCGACGTCAAATCGCAGGCTTGGCTGTGCATCCGGCTGGCCATCACGCTCTTGGTCACCGCAGGAAGCCCGGCGATTGCCCATGATGGGCCGCACGAACCGGCCCGCAAAGTCCCGCCGCTGGAAATCTATCGCCCCGGTCCCCTGCCCGACCGCATCGTCCTG
>JBGSIP010000098.1:0-4588 GCA_041742495.1 Planctomycetaceae bacterium | reverse complement strand
GTGCCCGCCCGGCCGCGCGCCGTTTTGTCCTGCGGGTCGTCCATATGAGGCGGGCTGCACGCTGGGACCACGTCCCCCCTGTGCGGCCAGCGGAGCGTTTCCGCCCTGAGCACCCATCGGCCGTCCCGAGGTCGGATACATGGCCGCGTCGGGCACGGGCTGCATGTTGCCACCTTGCGGATACCCGGGCTGCATCATCCCCGGTTGCATCATGCCAGGCTGGGTCAGACCTGGTTGCATCATGCCTGGTTGCATCATGCCACCGTTAGCCGTTGGTACCGGGCTGTACTGCGGGCTCGCAGGAGCCGGGTTATGCACATGGAACCCGACGTTCTCGCCGTGACCGTGATAGTTGCCATACGGAGCCAACTGATAGACGCCCGTGTTGGGAGCCCCTTCGAGCTTCGCGTACTTGTACAGTTCGTGATCCGTGGGATGCGTGACATAGAAACCGGGGACCGGCGGGACTTCGTCCGGCTCCATCGCCCGCACCAGTTCCGGCGAAACCAGCACCAGCAGTTCGGTCTCGTCTTCGGTCGACTGCTTGCCGTTGAACAACACCGGTCCGATCACCGGGATCTCGCCCAGCAGCGGCACGCGTGTGATCTCGGTGTTGCGCTGGCGGGACAGCAAGCCCCCCAGCACGATGGTCTGACCTTCCCGCAGTTCAACTGTGGTGCTAACGCTACGTGTGTCGAGCCCCGGAATCCCCTGCGTCTGTGAGCCGTTCAACCCGGAGAACTCGGGCGAAATCACCATGCGGATTTTGTCGCGATCAACCACGGTCGGCGTGACGACCAGCGAAGTTCCGTAGCTGCGGAAGTTTGTCTGCTGCCCGGCGGCGCCCCCCAGACCCACGATCTGCGGCACGGCGAACTGTCCACCCGACAACAGCGTGGCGGTCGTCCCGCTCAGGCAGGTCAGTGTCGGCTCGGTCAGAATCTGGGCCGATCCGTTCGAGGCCAAGGCGTCCACCAGCACGGTCGCCTCACCGTTCTCAAAGATGCCCGAGATGACCGACGAACCACTGGAGAGGAACGAGCTGACCACATGCCGGCCGTCATTGATCAGGTAGGTCAAATCGACCCCCATGCGTCGCAGTTGCGAGCGGTTCAACTCGGCCACGCGGACTCGCAACATCACCTGGTGTTCACCCGGCACAGTCAGCATGTCGACGATGAAAGACGAGCCCAGTCCGAAGCCGCCGGCGCCATCGAGCGCCCGGTTGGGGTCGTTCACGCCCACGTCGCCAGCACCCAGGCCGCCGCCTGCTCCTGGACCAAACAGTGAACCATCGCGGCTGAGCACTTCGCCCCGAATGACTTCCATGATGCGGGACGCTTCTTGCGAGTCCCGCGCCTGACCCTTGACCAGAATCTTGCCCGACAGCGGGATTAGATAGACCTTGCTGTTTGGGAAGATCAATGCCAGCTTGCGTTCGAGTTTGCCGTAGTCCAGCCGACGTTGTTCGTCGAGGCTGGGATCGCGAATGACCTTCAGCAGATAGATCATGGGATTGTCATCGTCTTCGAACCACACCGTCAGCGTGGTTGAACCGATGGACTGGCCGATGAGCGAAAGTTCGGTCTTGTTGTACGCCACCACTTCGATGATCGACGGGTCCGACACGGCCAGCCGATCAATCCGAGACGACGTTCGCACCAACTGGCTGCGCCCCGCAATGACCTGCAGCTCACCTTGAATACCGGGGAGCGCGGAAATACGCGGGTCCAGCGGCTTGGACTCGTCAATGGGCGAATCACCCGTCACAACCGTTCGCGGACCACCAATGGCCTGCTGAGCAGCGGCCTCGTCCGCAGTCCACGCCAAGCCACTCAGGCCTAGCAGCGCGGCCAGTCCAAACGTGCCAGCCCGGCGGCGACGCGTCACGTGTCCGACACAGTGAGGATTAAGCGTGTTCATTCGCAGTCGCCCCGATCCTTGGAACGCTGGGCCGCGCAGTCTGAAACCAGACGGCACCACCCCCCCGAGATGCTCCCATGGCGGCAAGTTCGGAAACATCCGTGTCCGAACGGACTCGTCTCGCCGCTGGAGGGGCACAATAGCGCCGCCTGAGCATGAGCCAGAGTCTACCGCTGGAGTGTGTATCGGTTGAATCGATCACTCAATTGAGATCGATTCAGCCGGCGAGGGACGATTTCGCACCCGTACCGGAGGACCAGCCGTCAGAGTCGAACAGTTCTACGGCTCTCGCTCGTCAGGCGGCGACAGACCGAACGGAGTCCGCCAGTCGGCAGAATCCCCACTCCGGCCTCAGCGACGCACGCAACGCGACGTTCGGGAAGGGATCAATCAGGTCATTCTACGGAGCCTGGGGGGCTGGGAGTCCGGCTGCCCAGTTTGTCGTTCAAATACAGGATCGCGTGCGCATTGGACCCCGCCCGTTCGACTTGTGACAGGATTTCTCCGACGCTCTTCTCCTCTTCCACCTGTTCGTCCACGAACCATTGCAGGTGGCTGATGGTCGCGTGGTCCCGCTTCTCGGAGGCCAGCCGATACAGCTCATCGATCATCCGGGTGTTTTCCTGCTCCTGAGCCTGTGCGGCTCGAAAAACGTCCAGGATCGAGTCGTACTGGGTGCGCGGGGCCTCAATGGCATCGAAGGCGACCCGACCACCCCGGTCGAGCAAATAGCGGAACAGCCGCATGGCGTGCGCATGTTCTTCCTGATGCTGCAGTTCGCACCAGCGGGCGAACCCCGAGAGATTCTCGTGCTCGAAGTGAGCGCACATCCCCAGGTAGTTGTACGCCGCTGCCAATTCCTGGCGAATTTGCTGATTGATCGCCTGCTGGATCTCAGTACTGATCATGGAAGTCCTCCAAGTCTGCCGGTTGTATGGAGCATCAAACGGGGTCCAGCGACGGGGGCCCGTGATCAAACGCAACCGCTTTGCCAGTCACGTTTTGTGAAGGTCGGATAGGTCGCTGCGGGGCCTCGTAGTCGCCGAGGCAGCGTTCGCCCCGGACACCGGCTCCGTCGCAAATCCATTGTAGGCGGTCGGCGGGAAAAACTCCGGTCTGCACTGGAGATTCGGCCGACGGGCTGCCACTGAACAGGTCCGGACGTGTTGCCGGAGACATTTTCGCGGGTGTAGCGCGAAAATACTGCGATGGGAGTTGCCACGCGGCTGGAGGCTGGCTAACCTTTCCCGCAATTGAGACGTGGTCTCAATCTCAGCGCATTCCTGCCTCCCCAATTGTTCCCGCCCCCACGCACGCTCGCCGCAAAGCTGCCTGGCCCTGGAATCTCACATGCCACCCCGAGCTCGCCATTTTCGGTCCGCCTTCACCCTCATCGAACTGCTCGTGGTGATTGCCATCATTGCCATCCTCGTGGCACTGTTGCTCCCCGCCGTGCAGCAGGCCCGCGAAGCGGCCCGCCGTTCGAGCTGTAAAAACAATCTCAAGCAGATTGGGCTCGCGCTCCACAACTACCTTGACACCTTCCGCGTCTTCCCCCCCGCATTCTGTGTCGACCGTCCCTACACCCGCACCACCGGGGGGCAGTGGTCGGTGCAGGCCCGGTTGCTCCCGTTTGTGGAGCAAGGGGCGCTCTATGACGTGGCAAATCTGAATGTCGCTTACCAGGCGGGATCGTCGCCGGCGAATACCCGCGTCCCCCTGTTCTTGTGCCCGAGTGATCCCAACGATCGCGCCCGCGTGAATTCTGCCGGCAATCCCGAACACTACCCGCTCAGCTATGGCTACAACGCCGGGCCGTGGTTCGTGTTTAACAATGAAACGCATGCTCAAGGGGAAGGAGCCTTTGCTCCCAACAGCCATTGGGATGCGGGCGAGTTCACGGACGGCCTGAGCAACACGCTGGGCTTTTCCGAAGTGAAGTGCTTCACACCGTATGTCCGCAACGGCGGCGATTTCCCCTCCGGCACCGCAGTTGGCACCGTGACCGTGGCAGGCATCACCGCAGCGGCCGCAGGGGACATCAAAGGCAATCTGACCGGCAACGACTCATCCAGTGGCCACACCGAGTGGGTCGATGGGCGTGTGCATCAAACGGGATTCACCACCACGTTTGGCCCGAATCAAATCGTGCCAATTGCCGGTACGACGGGGACCGCACCCGATGGCGACTTTACGAATCGGCGGGAAGCAAGTTCCGGCACGACTCCCACGTACGCCGCGATAACCAGCCGCAGCTACCATCGCGGCGCCGTCAACAGCCTGTTGATGGATGGCAGCGTGCGGACAATGGGTGAGAACATTCACCTGGGCACCTGGCAGAATCTTTCGACACGCTCGGGCGGCGAACCAGTGGGTGAGTACTAGGCATGCGCGTGGCCCCTGCGGCGGGGCTGCGATTTGCAGCGGCATGCTCCGCGGGCTACTCTGCAGGTCGAGCCCGGGCGCGGTCGTTCTGGTCGGCCCCGTGAGTGGCCCAGATGACTCGCGGCAGCTCGCAAGGGTTTGTCGCGATGTCCTCCGTCAGCTCTCCAGCGCACGATTCTGGGCCACCACAGTCCCCCGCAGTGAGTTCACCGGCACCCGACGAGGTGTCGCACGGCGCTCATCCGCAGCGTGCGGGACGGCCGCGTTCCCTGCTGCGGCG
>JBGSIP010000097.1:0-1585 GCA_041742495.1 Planctomycetaceae bacterium | reverse complement strand
TGCGGATTTCCGGCAGAGACAAATCGAGCGAACCCGCCTTCATGCGGCGCTGCCGCAGCAGCTGGGCCAGTTCCCGCATCCGCTCGAGCAGCGTGCGAATGTCGGCTGTCACGCGGGGCGGTTTCGGGCTTCCTTCGGCCGCAACCTCGCCATCCGCAGCGCGAAAAAACGCTTCGACCTGCTCATACGCAAACCGACGACGAACGCGTATGGCGGTGCGAGCCACGCGGGCATCAACGGGAGCCCCGGTGGGCGTGAACTCGATGAACACCGATTTGGTAAACCGCACTTCTCCTTGCTGGAGACTGGCCAGTGTGTTGGAGATGATCTCAGGGAGCATTGGCACCACCAGCGACGGGAGATACACGCTGGTGGCCCGGCGGACCGCTTCGCGGTCGAGCGGAGAATTCGGCCGCACAAAGTGTCCGACGTCCGCAATGTGGACACCCAGCCGCCAATGGCCGGCGGGAGTCTGGTCGAGCGAAATGGCGTCGTCGAAATCGCGGGCATCGTGCGGGTCGATGGTGACAATCAGTTCGCCGGTGAGGTCTTCACGGTCGGCGAGATCGTCAGGCTGAAACTCTTCCGCCGCGCGACGGGCATCTTCCAACACAGCCGGTGGGAATTCGGGTGACAGTCCGTATTCATGCAGAATCATTTCGGTGTCGGCACCAGGAGTACCCGCCGGTCCGAAGACCTTGGTCAACACGGCCTGTCCCGCGAGACTGAGCGTGGGAAAACGCGTCATCTCGATGCCGACTTTGTCCCCTGGCTGGGCCTGTTTGGCCCCGGCATCCCCCACGGCGATCGGCTCGGCGAACTTGCGATTGTCAACTTCGACGAAGCCGTGGCCGTCCTCCTCAAAGTAAGTGCCGACGTAGCTGGTCGCCGCGCGTTTGAGCACGGTGAGAATGCGGGCACACCGTGCGCCGCCAGCGCGCCGCCGTTGTGTGAGGGCAATGGCGACCTCGTCCCCGGTCTGCGCATCGCCGATATCGCGAGCATCGACATACACATCGTCGGTGAGGCGCGGGGGCTTGGGCTCCCGCAGAATCACATAGCCGTCCCCGGCCATCGTTTTGCGGAGCACGCCCACCAGATGAGCCGTGGTGGCCGCCGGCAGGATGCAGCCGTCGGCGGCAAACCGCAACTGGCTCTCCTCGACAAGCTGATCGAGTTCCTGCAAGAACGCTTCGAGGCGAGCGCGCTTGATACCCAGCTTGCGGGCCAGGGCCCTGGCACGCAGCGGTTCATAGCCTGGCCGGTTGACGTACTCCAGCAGAGCCGCGCGGGCATCTCCCACAATTGAAGTCCTCGCTGGGCCGGTGCGTGTCCCAGACTATTTCTTGAGCTTGGGTTTGGCGCGCGGGTCGATGAATGAACCGCGATCTTCAAACGATTGAATCGACTGGTACCAGGCGTGCCAGTCGCCGCGGTGCTGCGAGCGCCACTCGTCGAGCGCGGCGGTGAGCTGTTCGGGAGTCGCCGTCTCGGCCGTCACACCGGCAGGCAAATAAGCGAGCACGTTGTCGGCATCGCCAACGCCGCGCGGTCGGCGGCCAAACCAGCACAGCGCGTTGCGAGC
>JBGSIP010000096.1:0-4293 GCA_041742495.1 Planctomycetaceae bacterium | reverse complement strand
TGGAATCACTGATCCACGACGACATTCTCCCGGCACTTGAGACGCGCACCTTTGCCACGTTCGCCAACGCGGTCACCGAGTTTGGAGCACAGATTGGTGCGTGGTTTCGACCCGTCCAAGGCGATCTCTATGCCCTGCCATTTGGACCGGCCATCGCAGACGCCCTCCAGCAGGCAGGGGCCCGCGGCTGGGGCCAATCGTCCTGGGGCCCAACGATATTTGCCCTCTGTGAGCACCCGGACGAAGCCGCGACTGTGCTCGAACGACTGACCTGCCGGCTGCCTCGGGACATTCCCTGCGATCTGCGCTCCGTGTCGTTCTTGAATCACGGGGCCACCATTCAGGAATCGCGCACCGGAGGATAGCGCTTTAAGAGTTCCGTAGGCGGCACTCCCCAATACGCGGCGGCCAGCAGCCGCCAGTTGGTCAGTGTCTGCCGCCACACCCCCCGTCGTCGCCACCGTCGGGCACTCACCCCGATCTGTTGCGGCAGCACGACAAACCGGTGAGAGGCTCCCTTCCGGAATGGGCTGCGTGACAGGAATTGTCGGGCGAGCCTCCGGCCAAAATAGACGTCTTCCATCAACGGAATGTCGGGAAAGCCGCCGACCGTCTGAAACACGTCCCGACGCACGAAAATCGCCTGATCCCCATACGGCATGTGCAGCCAGCGGGCGCGAAGTGCGTTGCCCGCGGCAATCCAGGGATACTGCCAGCCGGTGGCCTCGATGCGTTGTTGAAAGCACCCCCCCACGACGCGCGGATCGCTCATGACCGCAGCAATCGCTGTGAGTCCATCGGAGGGGAGCCGGCAATCGGCATGTAGAAACAGCAGCACGTCTCCGGTCGCCGCCACGGCACCGCGGTTCAACTGCGGTCCTCTTCCGCCAGTCGCCTGCAGGCGGAGATCGGCAGATTCTGCGGCCGACCACGTTTCGTCGGTGCTGCCACCATCGACGACGATAATCTCTCGCGGCCCCGCCGCGCGCACGGCGGCAATTGTCGCGGCGATGCCAGCCGCCTCCTGCAGCGTCGGAATGATCACCGACACCAAATGCGACTCAAGCGGCATGGCGCTCGTCAGATGGAGTCAAACGGCTGATGCCCGCGACCTGTGCAACACTCACAGCCAAGGCGGCCGCAATCTGCCGATCACTCAATCCCAACTGGCGCAACTGCGGAACCAATTGGGTCTGGGCAGTCGTCAGCGGCGCTGCAGCGTCCGCCGGGGCATGCACCTGCTGCAACAGGCTCTCCAGTCGCTCCGCTTCCGTGCGGGCTTCGGTCACCAGCAGGTCCAGACTCGTCAGCGTGTTCTGGACCCGCGCCTGCACCTCGCGATCAAAGTCGTACAAGCGCACCTCCATTTGCCGCAAAATGCCTTCCGGGGACTGCTCCCGGGACGCGATCAACTTTTTGACCGCGTCGTACGAAGTCCCCTGATCCTGTCGTTGTCGTAGCCAGATGCGCCGCATCAGGAAATACCCGGCGAGCGCGAGCAGCGCCACCACGATCGCTGACATCGAAAAATTCATGACCGGGGCCCCTCATCCTGATCCGGCAACGGAGACTCACGATCATGATCATGACTGTGGTCATAGCCGTGATCATGATCGTGTCCGTGATCATGACTGTGATTATGGTCGTGGTCGTGGCTGTGGCTGTCGCGATGATCATGCCCGTGGTCGTGACTGTGGTCATGATCGTGGCCGCCGCGGGGCCCCCCCCTGTGGTCAGACTGATGCCCACCGGTCACGGCGTCGCCGGGAATCAGTGCAAAGGCCGACTCCGCCGCGCGATACACATCCATTAACGGGACACCCGCCGCTTCGGCCCGCGCTCGACAGGCCGCAAATTCCGGCACAAATATTGGCGTTTCGCTCCCCAGCCAGCCAAGTTTGCCAGCCACCGTGCCCCACGGGGTCTGCACCTCATGCGCACGCCGCGCGCGAATCGTGCGGTCCGCCAGATAGCGACGAACGCCAAAGGTCCGCGTTTCGCCAAACACAATGGCTTCGCAGACGCCCGCCAGCGTCGGCGGCACCAGCACCGTCAACAGGGTTCCCGGCCGCGATTTCTTCATGGTCACCGCGGTCGCAAACACATCGAGGGCACCCGCGGCCAACAGCCGTTCGCACGTGTAACCGATGACTTCCGCTGAAACATCATCCAGATTCGTTTCCAGCACCAGCACCGTATCGCTGTCGGCACCGCAGGTTTCGGTTCCCACAAACAGGCGGAGCAGATTGGCTCGATCCGCCAGTTCATACGTTCCCGCGCCGTAACCAATTTGCTCGACGGTCATCGCCGGGAGTTGTGAGAACCGACTCGCCAGTGTTTTGACGATCGCGGCCCCGGTCGGAGTCGTCAGCTCGGCCTCAATGGGAATGGCGGCCAGCGGAACCCCCTTGAGGATTTCAGCCGTTGCCGGTGCCGGCACGGGACAGACCCCATGTGCAATCCGCACGCGCCCGTAGCCCGTCGGGACGGGACTCGACACCACCTGAGTCACGTCGAGTGCATCAAAGCCCACCGCCACGCCGACGATATCGACGATCGAGTCGAGCGCCCCGACTTCGTGAAAGTGAACCTCCTCGAGATCAATGCCGTGTACTTTTGCTTCTGCGGTCGCCACCGTCAGAAAGATCGACTCGGCCCAGCCTCGCGCCCGCGCCGTCAGGGTTCCCGCAGCAATGATCCGCCGGATATCGGACAGTCGCCGATGCACGTGCTCGACCGGCGCATCGACGTGCGCAAACGTCGCCGCAAAGCCCCGCTTGGTCCCGGTGGAAAATCGCAGACTCACCTGCGGCAGCCCCAACGACTCAATCGCCTCGCACAGCTTCTGCGCGGGCACACCGGCATCCACGAGCGCCGCCAGGGTCATGTCCCCGCTGATGCCTGTGGCACACTCCAGGTAGGCAATCCGGCGAACTGACATGTGTGACCCACGAACCCCAGAACCTGCACACAAAACGATTTCCGTCGGAAATCCCGCCGGGAAGTCTAGCCCGGTTTGCAGACTTCCACCAAGAGGAATCCACCAGCGGCGGACCTTGTCGGCGAGACCCGATTTTTGGGCTAACGTTGATAGATGGGCAGGTACTGATAGTCGACTGCCAAAGCCAGTATGGCCATCGCCGTGCAGTAGCCCGGACCAATCTGTGCTTCCGTGGCGTGCTGTGCCACCCAACTGCCGTCGGGTTGCTGTTTGTCCAGCAGAATACCCGCGAGGTGATCGCGGGTGGGGGGCCAGTAATCCCCTCCGAGTTTGAACATCCCGATGCTGCAGTAGTAGGCGCCGTAGAAGAAGTACGATTCGTCAAACTCCAGCCGGTTCTCCAGCAGATAGTCCGCCGCGGCGATCGATTCTGGCGCCTGATGCACGCCGCAGACTTCCAGACATGTAATGCCGATGCCGCTGCGGGTGGGCGTGGGGCCGCTGTCCGGCTGATACGCAAAGCCTCCGCGCCGCTCCACCGCGCACAGCTTGACATACGCAATGGCAGCGTCGATGGCCTCGGCGGGAATATCACACCCGATGTCTTTCGCCGCGCGCAATGCCAGCAATTGCCAGCCGGTAACGCTCAAATCACTGTCAGTGCTTGACACCTGGTAGCGCCAACCCCCTGCATGCCGGTCCCGCTTGCTGACCGCCTGCGCCTGCAGAATCAGTCGCAAACTCCGTTCGAGCGCCACCTGCGTGGGGCGATGGTCGGCCTCGGGCAGCAGTCCCAGCGCTTCGGCCAGTGTCAGCGTGCTGATGCCGTGGCTATACATCGGTCCGTGACTCCGTTTGTAAACCAGCATCCCGTTCTCTTCCTGCCGGGAAACAATCCACCGCAAACCTCGCAGAATCGTCGCCCCAAAAGTGCCCTCTCCCGGCAGATGCCCCGCCGCCATAAACGCCGTGGCCGCCAGTCCGGTCACGGCGGTCGACTCGCCCAGATTGTCGGCAATGTACGAGCCAGCAGGCTGCTGCCGACGTTCCAGAAACTCCAGACCTCGCACAATCGCCGCATCCACGGCAGCATCGCGCCGCTCGTGCTGCGCACATGCCGCAGCAGGGAACAACGCACTCCCCGTGGCGGCAGCACAGGCACCCGCCGTCCACTGCAAAAAGTCGCGACGCGACGCACGTTCCTGCAACCGCATGCGCGAATTTGGCTCAGACCAGGACCGGTGCGATTGACGAGGCGGAATCATTCGTCACTCCCTTCCAGCCGGGCGAGTTCCTCGAAGTAGCGGCTGATGATTCGCGCGTAGTCATCGGCGGCACCGCGGCGGCGAGCC
>JBGSIP010000095.1:0-5645 GCA_041742495.1 Planctomycetaceae bacterium | reverse complement strand
CGCCGCCAGCGAGCAGCCCGACCAATTGCCCACCGCAGCCCGGATGGCCGCCTTCCTGGCCGATCTGCATGGCATCCCGCTGGATGATCTGGTCGGTTATCTGCAGCACGAGGCCGATACCGGCGCGGTGAATCACCTGTTTCAGGTGGCAGCCGGACTCGACAGCATGGTGCTGGGCGAAGCCCAGATTGTGCATCAGGTCAAAGCCGAGTATCAGCGTGCCGAGGAACATCAGGTTGTCGGGCCGATCACGCACCTGCTGTTTCAATGGGCCCTGAGAGTCGCGGGACTGGTGCGGACGCACACGCGGTTATCAGAAGGACGCGTTTCCGTGGCCTCAGTGGCTGTAGGAGAATTCGGCCGCCGCCTGTTCGATCGCTTCGATGACAAACGAGTGGTGGTCGTCGGTGCGGGCGACATGGCGGAAGAAACGCTGCGATACTTGGGCGAACATGGCCTGGGCCCGCTGACGGTCGTCAATCGCTCTCTCGAGCGCGCTCAGCGCCTGGCCGAGCCCTGGGGGGGGACCGCCCGGCCTCTGGAAGACCTCGACGCCACGCTGTCCGGGGCTGACATCGTGATTACTGCCATCTCCACCAGCGAACCGATCATCACCCGCCACCGCTTGTTGCCCGTGCGCAAAGCCAGCCAGGAAAACCTCCTGTTGCTGCTCGATCTGGGGACACCCCGCAATATTGCCCGGGACGTCAATCAGCTTGACGAGAATGTCTTTCTGTATGACATCGACGACCTGCAGGCCACCTGCCAGCGCAATCGGCAGGCCCGTGCCGGCGAGATTGGCCGCGCGACGGAACTGGTGCAGGACAGCGTGCAGAAATTCATGCACGAAGTCTATCACCGCAGCACGGGCCCCATCATCAAACGCCTGCGCGCCACCTGGCACGACGTCAGTCGCCAGGAACTCGAACGCCTCGCGACCCGGCTGCCCCACTTGGCCGACGAAGATCGCGAACAGATCGCACGGACGGTCGAGCGGATTGTCAACAAACTGTTGTACCCCCCACTCGACGCCATCCGCCAAACCTCCAAAGAGGGCGCACCACACACACTACTGGAAACCGTCAAGCGGTTGTTCGGACTGCGCGACGAGTGAGCCACGCAGTGGCGTCGGAGGGGTGACGCGAGCGTGAGAACCACTGCTCGATTCATGACGGAGAACTTCAACTGGCGGGCACAGCCCTTCGAGCGTGGCAGCACTGAATTTGAACAGGGGACCTACATGACGCAGAACAGCTACCTTGGTCATCACGTACAGACTTCAGCACAGCGCTGTCGTCTAATACTGTTTTGCGTCGCGTTCGCGCTCGCTCCCGCCTGCGTCACGGCAAACCCGCCTGCGCCGCCAGCGCGAATCGACCTTTCACATTGGAAGCTGACATTGCCTGTTGACGACTCCGGGAACCGACAAGGGCATGCGGCTGAGGTCTTGCCAGACCGCCTTGCCGACGGGGGCAATCATCCCGAATTCTTTCAAGTCGCCGCGGACGGGGCTCTGGTGTTCTGGTGTCCCGTTGACGGAGCAACGACGGAAGGGACGGAATATCCGCGTACGGAACTTCGTGAACTGCTCGACCCAGAGTCGCCGCAGGTAAATTGGCCTGCCGCCGGGCTACACGTCTTGCGAGCGCGATGTCAGGTGCGGGAAGTTCCCAGTTCTCAGAAGGTCATCATCGGTCAGATTCACAGCTATACGGGAAAAGCGCGGCCGCTGGTCAAACTGCAGTTCTATAAGGGTCGCATCGAAGGACTCGTGAAGATCAGCCCCGACAAGGGACAGGACCGCAAGCTCGTCTGGGAGGAGATCCCTCTCAATGCCGAAGTCGACTACGAAATTCGGCTGGAGGATGGTCGTCTTGACGTGACAGTTAATGGGCGAACGCAATCCGAAAACGTCGTTGCCAACGATCCCGCCTGGGGCAAGCAAACGTTCTACTTCAAGGCAGGTGCCTACGTGCAGGACAACATGGGCCCATCCACCGAAGGTGCACGCGTGGTCTTCTCACACTTGCAGATGACTCACGACGTTGTGGAGAACTGAAGTCGTTTGCCGCGAGAGTGTACGCGGAATTGCTTCACCCAGCGCGTCCCCACGCCGACTTGTGGAGCAATCTGAGAACCTGTGGGTACCGACCACACCGCCGAGCCTGGGTTTGAATCGCCAGAGCATCGTCCCATTGAGCCGCGAATATCCCCTCGCGCTGTGGAATTTTGCCCCGCATGCCGTTTCGCATTGAATTCAATCCTCCCGATGACAATCCTCACCACTCAGCGTTTGAGACTCCGCACGTGGCGGCCCGCCGATCGGGCCCCGCTGGCGGAGATGTGTGCCGATCCCCGGGTGATGGAATTCTTTCCCGAAACGCTCACGCGCGCCGCCAGCGATGCGCTGTTCGATCGTCTGGCAGCTCACTTTGCCACGCACGGCTATGGACTGTTTGCCGTCGAAGTCCCGGGCGAAGCAGACTGGATTGGATTTGTCGGTCTCAATCACCCCCAGTTCAAGTGTCACTTCACACCCTGCGTGGAAATCGGCTGGCGGCTCACTGTTCCGTTCTGGGGCCGCGGCTTCGCGACAGAGGCGGCGCAGGCGGTCTTGCACTTGGCATTTTCAAGTCTGCAACTCCCGGAAGTCGTCTCGTTCACTGCCGTTCCGAATCAGCGTTCCCAACGGGTGATGCAGCGGCTGGGCATGATCTCGCGGAACCCACAGAACGGCACCGCAGAACAGTTCGACCATCCCTCCCTGCCCGCCGGTCATAGGCTGCGCCGCCATGTGCTGTATCGCCTGTCCGTTGCCGATTGGTCGGCACGACAAGCGGATTCACCTGGCTCAATGCCGCAGATTTCGACACCGCCAATTGTTCCGCCCCCTGCAAACGCTCCATGAATTCCATAACAGCAGCGCCCGGGCTCACGCCCGACCGGTGTGACATTCTCACGCACTCCCGGCAAATCCATCTAGGCATCCTGATTCGTTGGGGTACACTGGACAGATTCCAAGACCACTCACGCGTGCTCGTATGGTGGACATCAGCGGAAGGAAAACTCGATATCGATGCCGCGTGAGCTGGCTAGGAAGGCCCTCACTCTTTAGTCCAGGGAGGTCAGCCGTGGATCGCAAGCAGCGCTCAGAGATCAAATCAGAGACTCACGAAAAAGACGTCTCAGCCCCCCCTTCAGCTCGCCCTGTTCCGGCGACTCAAGAAGAACTCTCCGTCGGCGGGGATTCGGGCTGGCATCTGCTGGAACGTGAAATCCAGCGAGAATTGCGGCAGCAACCGGGGATGAAGTTCTCGCGGCTGGTCGTGCGACGCATCCGCGACGGGGTTTGTCTGGAAGGGTTGCTGCTCGTCGATGACGACCATGTCCCCGACATCGCCCAGATGGTGCGGGAACTGGTGAATTGCCAGTCCGTTGTGAATCGGCTGCAGGTGCTGCCCCGCAGTGCCCAGCCGGAACGACAGGCCACACACGACCGGCAGATTCCGCCCGAGCGTCCCGCTGAAAAAAACCGGCCTACGGCGGCCCGTCGCGATTCCCGCGACGATCTCGCCGCGTGGGTCGACGTGCAGATGTAACCGCCTTGCTCGTGGGCTGCACATGGGCCCTCACGGGGTCTATGTGCAAGACGGCGACAGTTCACGACGGCGCCCAGTTGCCAGCGGGACCGGTCAGCAAATTCGCCGATCAGAACAGGGCGATGCTCGCGGTGAATCCGTGGACGAAGTTGCGGCCTGCGACGGGGCCGATTTCGCCTTGCGCAAAGAATCCGGCCAGCGGCAGCGGACCATACAGTTCCTGCAACAGTTCCGCATCGTGATTGGGGACCGGGAACATATTGCTCCCACGGCCGTTGCAATTGAACACCAGCGCCGCAGCCGGAGGCTGGGGGTGTTGTTGCCGGTCGGCCGCGATCAGCGTCGACAGATCCTCGTGGGCCGAGTCCGCATCGCGAACATGAAACTGTACTGTCTGACCGACGCGTACGGTGGTTCCCACAGCGAGCGCTCCCGACTGTGGATCGACGCCTAGCACGTTCGCGACCAAAAAATCTCCGCGGCCGAAGTGCTCCTGGTATTCGTTGAGCACAATCCCCAGGTGCAGTCCGCGGGCCGCCAGTCGCTGCGTGTCGTCATCCGCATCGGCAATCATCGCCTGCGCCACCTCAAGGGCGTTGCGGCCCCCCAGTTCGGCAATCAGATGTTTTTCGACCTTGGTCACAATCATCGGCGCGCCAATCGGTCGGCAGCCCTGTGACACGATGGAACGCACTCCTGTCGGCAGATCGATCACGACTCCCACAGCGCCCGACTCCACGATGCCAGTCGAGCCCAACAGGCGGTTGCCGCCCGGCAGTCGCGCCGCGCTGGCCATTCCGCCAATCATCCGCAGTGTCGGCCGCTGCTGTCCCCAGGCGTCAAAGGCCGTTTCCATAGCGCTGCTGAACGGATCTGCCAGCACCAGGGCGGTGGGCTGCGACCACTCCGCGGGAATGTCCGGAATCCCATGACAGTCGATCCGGCTCCCCGAGCGATGAAACGTGAGCGCGAAGGGGAGCAGGCGGGACTCCGGCAGTTCCGCAGCCCACACGACAGCCGCGGGTAAGCCCTCGACTTCGCGCCCCCCGGCCATCAATCCCTCGGCCGTACAGCCCAGCGTCAATCCAGGCAGCCGTTCCTTAACCCGTTCGAGCACCAGTTCGGCCTGTTCGACGGGTAGTCCCGACACAAAGACAAACACCAGGTCCATCTGTCCGCGCAGTTCTTCGGTGATCTGCTCACATGCCCGCTCGATAGGCTCGATCCCCTCACCGAGACCCACCAGCCGCGATGCCGCTCGATTCACCGACTCACCTCACTGCCAGGACGACAAAACGAACAACAGGCCAACGGCACATCACCCACGACGGCCACGATTGAAAAGGCGGGGCCCGCGTCACCGTCATACAGTGCCAAGACCTGTGCTCGCGCCGCACTTGAAGCTCGGCGAAAGCACAGACCGGCTGAATCCGACGGGCCGAAGATGGCGCATCGCTTGTGAGACAGACGTCCGCTGCATCATCATAGCCGGGTGTCCACGTCCGTTGCAGCCCAGGAGCCCAGAACGCATGCCTTCGTCCCCCCAGCCATCCATTGCCATTCTCGGAGCCAGTGCAGATCGCAGCAAGTTCGGGAACAAAGCGATCCGGGCCTATTTGCGACAAGGGTTCGACGTGTACCCCGTGAATCCCAAGGGCGAATCGATCGAGGGGTTGACGACGTATCGCACTCTGGCAGAAGTACCACGTCAGCCGCTCGACCGTGTTTCGGTTTATCTGCCCCCGGCGGTCGGCATCCAACTGTTGCCGCAGATCCAGGCGGCCGCCCCGCGGGAACTGTGGCTGAACCCCGGCAGCGAAAGCCCGGAGCTGGTGGCCGCGGCGGAGGCTCTGGGGTTGGAACCCATCATCGCCTGCAGCATTGTCGACGTGGGGGAACACCCGGCACACCTCGACTGACGGCATACCCAGACTGACCGCACATCTGGTGGTTCATCCATGTCTATGTGTCAGTCATCTTAGATCCCGGGGTGGCACGGCTGGCTTGTCCAGCCGTGAGGGGATTTGCACGTCGGGCTGTGCCTGA
>JBGSIP010000094.1:0-10122 GCA_041742495.1 Planctomycetaceae bacterium | reverse complement strand
CGCCACCGCCGCTCCACCAGACGCTGCTCCCGCTATGGATCCCGCCTCAGCCACCGATCGCATGTTGGGTGGCATTGCTCTGCGGAACGGGCGGGCGTGGTACTTCAAGCTGACCGGCCCCAAGGACTCCGTCGCCGCCGTTTACGAGACGGTTATCGCCTTTCTGAAGGGGGTCGATGCGTCCGGCAGCGAACCGACGTGGACGCTGCCGGCTGGTTGGGAACAGCGACCTGCCGAAGGCATGCGGTTTGCCACGCTGGTCATTCCCGCGGCCCCCAAGCCACTGGAACTGGCCATTTCCAGTTTGGGCTACGATGGCGATGTCAATGAATACCTGCTGATCAACGTCAATCGCTGGCGCGGACAACTGGGGCTCCCCAACATCGACGCCGCCACGCTCAAAGGCCCTTCCGCCGGCGGAGGATTGGAGGAGCTGGCTGCGAAGGATGGCACCGTGTACCTCGCCGACTTGCTCGGGAAGCAGTCCGCCCAGTCGATGATGCCGCCGTTCATGCAGCGATAGCCGGCCGAATACGGTGTTGGCTGGTGTGGCCCGGCAACGACAGGCTGCCCGGTTGATCCTGCAATCAGCGTTTCCTGGCGACCAAACGGGCTGGTGCCGCGACTCTGTTGCGAACTCCAGCCGCCGATTCACAGCGACGGTTCCGCCTCTTTCGGGGCGAAATTTCGGAAAGTAGTTCATGGCGATTGATCTCCCCGCGAATGCACGCCCCTCGGTGTCTGCTCGCACCCGCACAGCCGAGACGTCGTCGCTGGCCGATGTGCTCAAGTCGCTGGCCTCGCTCAAGCTGGCTGTGACTCTATTTGGACTCTCAATCTTCCTGATTCTGGCAGGCACGCTGGCCCAGGCAGAAAAAGACATCTGGGTCGTGCTGGAGCAGTATTTCCGCTGCTGGTTCGCATGGATTGAGTTTCGTGTCTTCGTGCCGCCAGCCTGGTTTCCAGAACTGGAGAATCGTCCGACGGGTGGGTTCTGGTATCCGGGCGGCTGGCTGATCGGCGGTTTGATGACGGTCAATCTACTCGCGGCGCACGCCATCCGCTTTCGTGTGCAGGCGCGGGGCGCGCAACTCCTCGCCGGTGTTGTGCTGACCGGATTGGGGATTGCCACGACGTTCGTGGTGATTGCCTACGGCCCCGGCACCGGAAACTCCGTTGCCGACAGCGACCTCGACTGGTTCTCCGTCTGGGGCACCTGCAAGCTGATTCTGGCCGGTGCCAGCGTCTTGCTGGCCTTGGCCGCCATGCGAGTCTCCAAAGAACGAAAATCCGACTTTGCGCTGCTGTTTGGCTTGTGCGTGCTGACCGGCGGTGCGGCGGCCTGGCTGTACGGTGCCGGGGACGCGGTCCGCCTCGACAACTCGGGCATCCGCATTCTCTGGCAACTCATCAAAGCCACCGTCGCCGGAGTCATTCTGCTGGCAGGCTGCTGGCTGTTGTTTCAGAAGCGGGCCGGCATCGTGCTCCTGCACGCCGGTGTGTTGTTACTGATGTCCAACGAAATTCTCGTCGCGGTCCGCCACGTCGAAGCCCAGATGGTGCTACGGGAAGGGCAAGCGTCCAATATTGCCGAAGACATTCGCACCCACGAGCTGGTCGTACGACTCCCACTCCCTGACGACCAGACTCGCGAAGTGACAATTCCCATCGCGCGAGTCTCCGCCGCCCTGACGGAATCGCCAACTCCGGCTGCCAACCAGCGGCTCACGCACCCGGATCTGCCGTTCGACATCGTCCCCCGGCGTCTGGTCCAGAATGCCGGGCTGCGCCAGCCGGGGCCAGGAGAGCAGGGGGTAGCCACCATCGGCTCCCATCCCGCGTTCCTCGTCGACCAATTGGCTCCCGTCTCGGGCGTCGACATGAGTGGCAAGTTCGACAACGTCACCACGGTGGTCGAACTCTTCGAACAGGGTTCCGACAAAAGCCTCGGAACCGTGCTGTGCAGCCTGGTCTTCGGCTCGACCGACAAGCTCGAAACGATTTCCACAGGCGACACGACCTGCGAGATGGGACTGCGATTCAAACGCTTTTACAAGGATTACGCGATTCGTCTGCTCGACGTGCGGGCCGACAACTACATCGGCACCGATGTCGTCCAAAACTACGCCTCACGCATTCATTTGTATGACACCGCTCGGGGTGAAGACCGCGAAACCACCATCTGGATGAACAACCCGCTGCGCTTTGCCGGGGACACGATCTACCAGTCCAAATACGACCGCACCCCGACTGGCGTGGAATCGACAGGTCTGCAGATTGTTTCCAACGAAGGGTGGATGATTCCGTATGTCGCCTGCATGATCGTGGCGGTTGGGATGCTGGCCCAGTTCCTGCTCACGCTGTCGCGGTATCTGTCACGCTGGACCGAAGGTCGCCTGCCCGAATCGGGCAGCCTCGTTCCCGCCCAGGATCGGCTCCCCGCCTGGCAGGGCTACCTGGTGCCCGCCGCTCTGGCCATTGTCGTCTGCGCCTGGATGGGTGCCAAGGCGCTCGTCCCCAGTGTCGATTCGAGCAAGGAATTCGACCTGTATCGTTTTGGGCAGATCCCCGTCGTCTACGAAGGGCGAGTCAAGCCACTGGATACCGTGGCCCGCAATGCACTCCGCGTGCTGAGTGCGCGTGAGACCTTCTATGCCTTTGAAGAAGATCTGGTCCCGCTGCCCGCAGTGCCGACTCAGGACATTCCGCCGGTCCGGGATGCCAAGCTCGAACCGGGCGAAAAGGTCTCCGCCACTCGCTGGCTGCTGGACCTCATGGCCAATCCGCGCACGGCCTTCCGGCATCGCGTCATTCGGATCGACAACCCGGACCTCGTCCGCGAACTTGGTCTGGACTGGCGGAAAAGCCACCTCTATTCGCTCGACGAGTTCGGCTCCGAAATCATCGCCAAAATCTCGCCGCAGGCCAAAGAAGCCCGCCAGTTGCTGCAGGCCAAGGCTCCGTTGAGCATCTATCAGCGAAAGATTCTCGATCTCGAACAGAAGATTGGTGAAATCGATCTGCTGATGCAGTCCTTTGGTATCCCGCGCATCCGGTTTGACGAACAAAACCTGCTCGCCGACTTGCGGCAGGCGGTGATGACCGCCAAGGAACTCGAAGCCCGCAATCCGCCCGCGGTCATCCCCGGAACCATCGGCTCCAGCGAGCCAGACTGGCAGCCACTGTCCACTGCCTGGACCCGCAACGTGGTCGAATCATCGTTGAACGATCAGCCCGAGAATCCATTCTGCACCAGGTTTGCCGAGATCCTCGTCGCCTTTGCCGACAACAAACCGGCGGAATTCAACACGGCCGTAAACAAATTTCTCGCCGAGGTCGCCGAACCGACCGTCGCTCTCCCCGGACAGGCCACCGTGCCGACCGAAGCGCGATTCAATCTCGCCTCCCCCTTCTTCTATGCGGGCCTCGCGTACCTGTTTGCTTTTCTGCTGACGGTTCTCGGCTGGCTCACTCGCAGCCGCGTGCTGGAACGGGCTGCGTTTGCGATGATCGTGGGGATTTTCCTGTATCACTCGGGGGCGCTCATCTCCCGGATGTACATCTCGGGGCGTCCTCCCGTGACCAATCTGTACTCGGCCTCGGTCTTCATTGGCTGGGGGGCCGTGCTGTTCTCGATGGTGATCGAGCTGCTCACCCGCAAGGGTTTTGGCAATGCGGTTGCCGCGATGGCGGGTTTTGGATCGCTGTGGGTCGCACATGGCCTCGCTGGCGATGGCGACACGATGAAGGTGCTGCAAGCGGTCCTCGACACCCAGTTCTGGCTCTCCACGCACGTCGTCTGTGTGTCCATGGGCTACGTGGCCACGTATGTCGCCGGGTTCCTCGGCGCGCTCTACGTGCTCGCGGGCCTCTTCACCCGCGGGCTCGACGGAGATACCGCCAAGTCAATTCCCCGCATGGTCTATGGCGTCCTCTGCTTCGCCCTGTTCTTCAGTTTTGTCGGCACAGTGCTCGGCGGGCTGTGGGCCGATGACTCGTGGGGTCGTTTCTGGGGTTGGGATCCCAAGGAAAACGGCGCCCTGCTGATTGTCATCTGGAACGCTCTGATCCTGCATGCCCGCTGGGACGGCATGGTCAAAGAGCGCGGTACGGCAATTTTGGCCGTGGCCGGAAACATCGTGACGACCTGGTCGTTCTTTGGAGTCAACGAACTGGGGGTCGGCCTGCATTCCTATGGATTCACCGAAGGGACACTCCCCCGCCTCGCCATGTTCGTCGGCTCGCAGTTGGCCATCATCCTGCTGGCCACGATCGTCCCCTGGCGATCGGGTCCGGGGAAGTCGACCACCAGTCCGCAGTCCATCGCGGCGTAATTCTGCGGGGTCGTTTTTCCCACACAGGGGCCGCCAGCATGGCCCCTGGCACCCGTAGTCCGGACCCTGAAAAAGGATCACTGCGGGGGCCGGCAGGAGACAATATCCCCGCCAGAGAAAACCATCTCAACCGGGAAGCAGTGGGCGAACCGGGCGGCATTTCATCCGCTACTCGCAAGTTCCCACTCCGCACAGCGCGCGAAGCAAGGGCACGAGTGTGCCCTTGCTTCGTCTTCTGGTCGCAACCGTGCCGCCCGCGTTGTCGCTGGTGACCTGCCTGGAGTCAGCTGACCCGAAGTTAGCCAACCGCGGCGATCAACCTACTTGCGAACTTTCCCTGCGCGGGCCTTGCGCCGCTTGGCGTTCGCCGGGCGGGCACCGTGATTGGCTTTTTTCAGCTGGCGATGTGGCTTGGCCATAACTTCCTCGTCTTCTTTTAAAATGCGGTCCGGGACCGAGTTGGGAATTGGGGGGCACCACAGGGACTGGCAGCCAGTCGCCGCCGGGGCGGCATCCCGATGGACTTCGTCCAAGGCTGGCTCAAACCCCACGGGCAGAGCGACCAAAGCCAGCGGTGCGAGATCCAATTCAAACCGCGTCCACCCGAAGCTCTCTGTCCCCAGACACTCGATCCCCTGAAATACTAACTATCACCGTCACCTGCCGAGTTGGCGGTGTCACTCCTTCACCTGGCCTTGTCACTCCCCGCATCGGCAGACGTCTGCCGGAGTGCCGCTGACGAATCGCAAATCTTACGCTGTCAGGTCGGGGAGAATCGCGAAAGATATCCGCCCACGTGGGTGTTGGAAAGTCTGTCTGCCGCTCAGGATGCGAAAATGCA
Source organism: Planctomycetaceae bacterium (assembly GCA_041742495.1). Lineage (GTDB taxonomy): Bacteria > Planctomycetota > Planctomycetia > Planctomycetales > Planctomycetaceae > JBGSIP01. The sequence continues at coordinate 4,947 of JBGSIP010000094.1, read as the reverse complement.
CCTGCTTTGTCCCGGGCGAATTTGCGGAATTCCCCAGACGTCCCCCCGTACTCCGGCACATGGATTGCGTTTTGCCGACCTGCAGGGTCACCCCAGTCCGCCAAAATGATGCCAATTGACCAGACTGGCGGAATCGCAATAAACTTCGCCGCGACGGGGGGTTGTGTCGCCAGTTTTGGGCGTCCGACCTCCGGAACCGACCCAGCAGGGACATTCACTGCTGACTCGCCCCACCCCGAACCAGCAGCCCAGACCGAACCGACCAAGCCACGCAGTCACTCAGTCAGTTACGAAACCACATCGCCGGGAGTCGGCCCCTCGATTTCCGGGCAGGTTCCAGTCCGCCCTCGACACGCAATCTCCTGTCCGGGAGTTCTGTGCCGATCCGGGAGACTGGCACCCGGCGGGGATGACCTCCTTGCCCATCGTCCGATCCACTCGACGCGGCGTTCAGAAAGTGCATCCATGGAGTTGCTGGAAAAAATTGGCGACAAGTTCAACGCGGCCACAGAAGTCGTTGACCGCACGATTCGCCGATTCTTTGGTACGTCCACCGAGCGGTTTGTCCGGGACGTCGGCTTTGTCCGCGACAAGTCCGGAGCCGTCAACGTGCTCCCGGGCTCTCCGCTGGACCGCATCAACAGCCTCGAACCCGACTTCGAAAAGCAGTCGGACAGCGAACTGAAAGAGACCGCCAGTCGCCTGCGCCAAAAGCTGGCCGCCGGCAAGACGCTCGACGATCTCCTGCCGGAAGCATTCGCCGCCGTCCGCGAATCGGCCAAACGTTACCTCAAGATGCGTCACTACGACGTGCAGATGGTCGGCGGTCACATTCTCCACAAGGGGATGATTGCCGAAATGGCCACGGGAGAAGGGAAGACCCTCGTCGCGACACTCCCTTCGTTCCTCAACGCCCTGGGCGGATCGGTCCACGTCGTCACGGTGAACGACTACCTCGCCCGCCGCGATATGGAATGGATGGGCCCCACGCACATTGGCCTGGGGCTCACCGTGGGCACCATCCAGTCACAAATGAATGCCGCCGAGCGTCAAAAGTCGTACTCCGCCGACATCACTTACGGCACCAACAATGAATTCGGATTCGACTACCTGCGCGACAACATGAAGCCGACGCGCGCGCTGCAGGTGCAGGGGCCGCTCAACTACGCCATCGTCGACGAAATTGACAACATCCTCATCGACGAAGCCCGAACGCCGCTCATCATTTCGGGCCCTGCTTACGACGACGTCACGCGCTACATGAAAGCGCATCGCATCGCCGTGCAACTCAAGCGGGATGAACACTTCGAAGTCAAGGAAAAAGAACACACCTGCCACCTCACCGAAGATGGCGTGCGGCATGCGGAAGGCCTCGCAGGTGTCGACAGCTTCTACACCGCGGGCAACATGGAATGGCCGCACCTCATCGACAATTCGCTCAAGGCCATCCATCTGTATAAGCGGGATGTCGAGTACGTCGTCGAGAACGGCGAAATCGTGATCGTCGACGAGCACACCGGCCGCAAAATGCACGGCCGCCAATGGAGTGACGGGCTGCATCAGGCGGTGGAAGCCAAGGAAGGGGTCAAGATCAAGGAGAGCACCCAGACGCTCGCCACCATCACCCTCCAGAACTACTTCAAGCTCTACAAGAAGCTCTGCGGCATGACGGGGACCGCCATGACCGAAGCCAACGAGTTCTGGAAGATCTACAAGCTCGAAGTGGTCACCGTACCGACCAATCGGCCCACACAACGCATCAACCAGCCCGACGTCATCTATCGGTCGGAGGCCGAAAAGTGGAACGCGATCTGTAGCGAGATTCGCGAAGTCCATGCAACCGGCCGGCCGATCCTGGTCGGTACTGTCTCGGTCGAAAAGTCCGAGTTGCTCGCCCGCAAGCTCGACAAGTTCGGCATCAAGCATCAGGTGCTCAACGCCAAGTATCATGAGCGGGAAGCAGAAATCATCTCGCAGGCGGGACGAAAGAGCGCCGTCACCATCTCCACGAACATGGCGGGCCGCGGAACCGACATCATTCTCGGCGGCAACCCGGAATTCCTGGCCTGGCAAGAACTGTCGCAGACCTATCCCACCCGCCTGGATGTCCCCAAGGCTGCCTGGGATGAAGCCAGCGAACGCATTGCCCAGCGCGATGGCATGCGGGCCGAAGGCGAGGCCGTGAAGCAGGCCGGTGGACTGTATGTCATTGGATCAGAACGACACGATGCCCGACGTATCGATTTGCAGTTGCGCGGCCGTGCCGGCCGTCAGGGCGATCCGGGCAGCAGCCGCTTCTTCATCTCCCTCGAAGACGACTTGATGCGCATCTTCGGCGGGGAATGGGTCAAGGGCTGGCTGACCCGCATGGGGATGCAAGAAGGTGAATCCATCGAGAATGGTTACATCACCAACCAGATCAGCAAAAGCCAGAAACGCCGCGAAGAATATCACTTTGAGCAGCGCAAGCACTTGCTCGACTATGACGAAGTCATGGATGAGCAGCGCAAGAAAGTCTACGGCTACCGCCAGCGCATTCTCGACGGATTCAACTGCCGCCAACTGATCCTCGACATGATGACGCGGCAGATCAAAGCCAACGTCAACCGCTTTCTCTCCGCGCGCTACCGCTGGGAAACTCTCGCTGCGTGGGCGGGTCACAACCTGGGCATCGAACTGGACGGCAGCGATTTGCAGGGCATGGCCCACGACCAGGTGCAGGACTTCCTCCGCGAACAGTGCATTCGCCAGAGCGAAGACCTCATCTCGGAACAGATCGAGGAAAATCTCCCCGATGGCGAGGATAACCGCCGCGACTGGAACTATGTGGCCCTCTCCCGCTGGATCAATTCCCGCTACGGTCTCAACACCAACGACCGCGAGCTGCGCAAGTTCGAACGCCACGAGCTGCATGGCGAACTGGCCAACCGCGCCCGCGGAGCCATTGAACGCGTCAATCTTTCCGTGGTCGACGAATTCTTGCGCGACGACTTTGAACATGCCTCCATTGCGGGCTGGATCACCCAGCAGTTTGGTATTCCCACCACCGTGGCCGATCTCGCGGCGGTCTCCGCGACCGATCTGGAAGACTTCGTACTGCAGCGGGTGCGCGATCGCTATCGCGAACAAGAGGTGCGCTTCCCCGTCACCGTCGGCATGACGCGGTTCATGCCCGAGAATAACTCGGCGGGCACCGCGGATCGGGATGGCTTTGCCCGCTGGGCACAAGGCCGGTTTGGCGTGCAGGAGTCACCCGCCGAGGCAGCCACCATCAGTCGCGCCGATCTCGAACAGTGGGCATTGACCTGCAGCCGACGCTTCTTCGAAGCGGCACCCACCTTCCTCGAACTCTCGGACCAGCTTCGGCGGGATCTCCCCGACACCGGTCGCGAGCCGGTCTCACACAAGACCGCGGAGACCATCTCGCAATGGCTGGGGCGGCAGTATTCCGTCACCCTGCCAAGGGAGCAGTTGGAGAATCTCAAGCCCTCAGTGGCCCGCGATCGGATTCTCGAAGCCTACGACAAGCGATATCGCCCGGAACTGAGCCACACCGAACGCTCGCTGGTGCTGGAAGTGCTCGACACCGCCTGGAAAGAGCACCTGCATTACATGGACCACCTGCGCAGTGGTATCGGCCTGGTCGGCTATGCTCAGCAGGATCCCAAGGTGGAATACAAACGCAAGGGGATGTCTGCGTTTGAAGAAATGTGGGACCGCATCGGTGGCCAGGTCACCTCCGCCATCTTCCGCATCGAAAAGGAAAGCCCGGAGTTTGTGGGCCATCTGTGGACCATCACTGCCGCCTCGCATGCCGAGTATGTCGAGCCGGCTGTCAGCAACTCAGGTGCTCCCGCTCCACTCGAACCAGGACAGGTCGCGAAAACGGTCGAACCGATTCGCAACACGCAGGAACGAGTAGGCCGGAACGATCCATGCCCCTGCGGCAGCGGCAAGAAGTACAAGAATTGCTGCGGAGCCAATGGCTAGTCAGCAGGCTCCCCAGACACAATGGATTCCTCGCGGTCTGACAACGGGAAAGGATGCCCGTGTTCTCCTGGTGTCTCAATCTGGTCTATGCCGCGGCACTGGTGGCCGTAGCACCGTGGCTGGCCGTGCAGGCGTGGCGGCGCGGCAAGTACCGCGACGGGTGGTCGCAAAAACTGTTCGGCAGCGTGCCGACACTGGCACCCCACCCGCGCAGGCTGTGGATTCACGCCGTCAGCGTCGGCGAAGTGCTGCTGCTGGAAACGTTGATCCGGCACGCCCGGCAGGCCGACCCGCGACTGGACATCGTCGTTTCCACCACCACAGCCACCGGTCTGCAGGTCGCCCGCGAGAAATACCCGGATCTCGTCGTCTGCTACTTTCCATTCGATTTCACCTGGAGCGTGCGCCGTGCCCTCGCGCGGTTGCGGCCCACCGCGATTGCGCTGGCCGAATTGGAAGTATGGCCCAACTTTGTACAGCTTGCGACACGCCGCGGCATCCCCGTGACAGTAATCAACGGACGCCTGAGTGAACGCAGCCACGCCGGCTACCGCCGGTTCCGGCCTCTGTTGCGCCCCACGTTCGAGCGTCTCTCGGCGGTCGCAGTGCAATCGGCTGACTATGCCCTCCGCTTTCGTGATCTGGGCGTGCCCGCGGAGCGCATCACCATCACCGGGTCCGTCAAATTCGACAACGCACTCGCCTCGCCCGACGCTCAACGGGTTGACGAACTGGCAGCCAGCTTTGGTCTGAGCCGTGGAAGCACGCATCCGCCGCTGGTGGTTGCCGGCAGCACACACGCTCCCGAAGAACAGTTGTTGCTGGCCGCCTGGCCCGCCGTGCTGGCGGCCTTTCCGCAGGCGCGGCTGCTGATCGTCCCCCGTCACCGCGAACGCTTCGACGAAGTCGCCCAGTGCATTCAAGCGGCACAGTTCCCGGCAGGCCGCCGCAGCCAGC
>JBGSIP010000093.1:0-7484 GCA_041742495.1 Planctomycetaceae bacterium | reverse complement strand
GCAAATTCTGCCACATGCCGCAGGCATCCATCGCAATCCAGCCCATCAGGCACCACGTTCGCCACGAGGCTCAAGAGCTGATCAATTTGTTCTCGGGACAGGGACATCACACTCATCCGTCACGCCAGCAGTGCCAATATGTCCGCGGCGGAGTATCCGGCCGACTCGAAACCCTGTTTCAGTCTCACGCGACTGTCATACATCAACTTGTAGATCGCATTGCGGTTGCTGTTGGTCTTCCGCGCCACTTCCTCGGGAGGAACACCCCCTAAAATCGCCGACAGCACTTCCCGCTGCTTCGCGGTCAATTCGGTATCAATCAATTTTCGCAGAGTCACCAGCAGGTCATGCCGCTGATGCGTCTCTTCCGCCGTCGGTTCTCGATCGACGGCCACTTCAATTTTCAGAGACTCCGGCCCCACGATTTGTTCGAGGCTGACATCCTGAAACCGCCTCCGTCGCAATTCGCTGATGGCCAGGCGCGTGGCGATCGTCATGGCCCACGTCGTAAACCGGCTGCGGCCCTCGAACGAATCGAGTGAATCCATCACTTTCAGCACGGCTTCCTGCCCGATGTCTTCCGCAAAAGCCGCTCCGCCGCCGCGTGCCGCCAGCGACCGCGACAGACCCCGAACCAGAATTCGCCGCAGTTCTTCAATTGCGGCGTTTCGATCCGGCGCATCAGGCCGCAGTCGGCGCACCCACTCGCCGGACTCCTCACCAGATTCAGATTCAGGACCAGCCACGGACACCAAAATCGAGACCCTCGTACCGACGCAAGCGATCAGAACCAAAGTACGCCGGGAGCGGAGACCGCTCGCCGGCAACACGTTGACCTGGCGTGCAGATAGGACGCCACGACACCGCCAAGATCTTACCGTCGCTGGTGTGAGCTTGCCCTCACCAGCCCGAGAATTCGCCGCACCGCCCCCAAAAACCGACTCCCCCGCCCGCCGAGCCCATGTCAATCGATGACTCGCAACTGGACGGAGATTTTGCGGGACAGCCGCAGCCGGCGACTCAACCGCGGGGAAGCTGGGCCCGCTCCCGATAATCACGGGGGGAGACGCCGTACACCTTGCGGAATTGCCGGGTGAAGTAATTGCTGTCCGAGAATCCGACAGAAAACGCGATGTCCGTGATGGAATCGTCGGACTTCCGCAACTGCGAGGCGGCCCGTGCCAGCCGGACATTGATCAGGTACGCAATCGGCGCCCGTCCCATCGCGGTCTGGAAGGTTCGCACAAACGTCCGCTTGGGCATCCGGGCAATTTCCGCCAGCCGATCGAGAGTGATTTCTTCTGTGAACCGGGTTTCCAGGTACGAAATCGCTTGCCCCAACGCCAGCAGATACTCCGAATCGGGATTCGCCCCCCGGCCATAGCAGCGCGCCAAGTACGCGACCAACTGGATAAACAGCGACGACGAGACTGACTGAAACCCGGCTGGCCGTTCCCGCAGTTCGTTCTCCAGGGCGTCCACCATGCCGGTCAAATAGGTCAAGTCGGTCAGCGGCAAATGCAGGCGGCTGTTGAAGCGATGCCGCTTTCGCCAAGCCGGCTCCAGCGCAAACATGGCGTGAAAACCGGGCACGGTGGCCAGATCACCCATGCGGGACTGCAAAAACCCATCATCATATAATATGTTGATGAGGTGAAGGTCCTTCATTTTGCGGTAGGAGTGCGATCGCGGCCCCGCAATCACAAACACGTCCCCCGCCGACAACTGCCAGGAATCGGTGCCCACAACGTGCAATCCCTGCCCGGCCGTGATGATGACCAGCTCAGAAAACTCATGGGTATGGGGCCCAAACGCCTCCTGCGGGTCGCGGCGTTCGACGGCGAGCGGGAATCCGTCTTCGTGAAACCAGTCCTGCCTCCGGAGAATGCGCATTGGGAATCACCAAATCGATCGTTGAGCAAGTTTGAGAATGTGGGACCGGAAAGACACACCTGAAGAACTGGCACAAAAATGCTAAATACCGGCCAGATTGTGATGGTATTTCACACGGACTCGCGTTCCAATATCAGGAACATATACTCTTTTTAACTTTGATTTTCCTCTGGCCAGCGGAATTCGCATCCAGAGCTGCCGATGATTTGCCTGAAAGCGTCCGTCATGTCGCGGTCTGGTCCCCCCGAGCCTGCGCTTCGGCTCGCCATCGAACAATTTGAGTCTGTGGGCGTCAACGTCGAACGAGCCCTGTCGACGTTGCAGCACGTCGCTCTCTCCCTGCCGTGCTGGCAGGGAGACGACGTGTCTGGTTTCGAGGAAACCGGCACCACACTGGGCGGCGGAATCGCCGTCACAGGGTCGTACCCCGGCAAAGCCCGCACAGCCGATGAGCTGCGGGCCGACCTCGATGTCGTGTTGAGTCTCGTACCTGGGTCTCACCGCATCAGCCTGCACGCCATTTACGGCGAGTTCGACGGCGTGATGGTCGATCGGGATGAAGTTCACGCCGACCATTTCCGCAATTGGATCAGTTGGGCGCAAGAACGCAAGATCGGGCTCGATTTCAATCCCACGTTCTTTTCCCACCCGCTTGCTGCGGACGGATTTACCCTCTCCGCCGCCCAGGCGTCCACCCGCGAATTCTGGATTCGCCACGGCATCGCCTGTCGCTTTATTGGTGCGGAATTCGGCCGCCAACTGGGAACCCGCTGCGTCACCAATGTCTGGATTCCCGACGGGATGAAGGACTCTCCCATCGACCGCCGCGGCCCACGCGAGCGGCTTGTCGAATCGCTCGACCGCATCTCCCACGATCGACTGGACGAGCGCCATCATGCCGACGCCGTCGAAAGCAAGCTGTTCGGCATCGGCTCCGAAAGCTACGTCGTCGGTTCCTACGACTTCTACCTGGGCTACGCCGCTGCCCGTCAAAAAATCCTCTGCCTGGACATGGGGCACTTTCACCCCACCGAATGTGTCGCCGACAAGCTCAGCGCGACATCCCTGTGGGTCCCGGAACTGCTGCTACACGTCAGCCGCGGCCTGCGCTGGGACAGCGACCACGTTGTGACCCGGACCGATTCGGTTCGGGCTGTCGCCGAAGAACTGGTGCGGTGCGATCTCTTGAATCGCACTTGCATCGGGCTCGATTTCTTCGATGCCAGCATCAACCGCGTGGCGGCTCTGGTCATTGGGGCCTGCAGTGTGCAGAAGTCTCTGCTCGAAGCACTGCTGCAGCCCACAGAAAAGCTGCGTTCCACTGAACAGGCTGGCGACTACACGTCGCGGCTGGCCTGGCTCGAACATGCCAAACTACTCCCTTACGGAGTGATCTGGGACGAATTCTGCCGACGCAACAACGTGCCGGCAGGCATCGAGTGGCTGGACCACTTGAAGAAGTACGAATCCTCGGTGCTTGCCACGCGGAGTCTGACCGCGCTGTCCACACCAGTGTAGTTTTCCAGCGCGGATTCCCGCGCTGCCCGCGTAACGCCTGTCTGATTTGTCTTTCCGTTTTCTCTCTTGCGGGGTCTGCTGCGCCTCAACCAAATACCATCCATCAAGGCTGATGCTTCACCCCACAGATTCCGGATTACCTTGTCGCCGTGAACACGGCGGAAACGCCCAGCGAATTGACATCGCGGGCAGACCATGAAACGGACGTGTCGATGAACGAATTTGTGTCCGAAACCGACGTGGTGGCCAGCGAGCAAGCCGACTCCGGTGGCGAATTCGAGCGTCAGCCAGTGCCCAAGTCACGCTGGCTGGGATTCTCCAGCTTCATCGGCATGTACGCCGGCGAGCACTGCGCCGGGACCGAGCTCATGATCGGCCCGCTGTTTCTCGCCGCCGGCGTCAGTGCGTTCGACCTCATTGTGGGCCTGTTCATCGGCAACCTGCTGGCCGTTTTGAGCTGGACCTTTCTCACGGCTCCCATCGCCACGCGGTCTCGGCTGACACTATATTACCAGTTGGAGCGCATCTGCGGCCGCCATCTGGTCACGCTGTACAACCTCGCGAACGGAATCATGTTCTGCTTCCTCGCGGGCTCGATGGTCACCGTCTCCGCCACCGCTTTTGGCGTATTCTTTCAGTTCCCCATGCCGACGCTCGACCAGGTCATGCCCAACAGTTGGGAATGGTGCGTGGCCGTCGGTCTCGTCGGACTGCTGATCTCGTTTGTCGCCGCGTTTGGTTACGAGATGGTCTCGCGCTTTGCCAACATTGCTTCACCCTGGATGGTGCTGGTGTTCCTTGCCTTTGGACTCGTCGCCCTGCCCCAACTGGGCGTGCATTCGGTCTCCGACTTGATGAACAAGGCGGGCACGGAAATCTGGACTGGCGGAGACCCGCTCCCCGGACAGGCCAAGTTCACGTTCTGGCACGTGATGTTCTTTGCCTGGTTCTGCAACATGGCCATGCACATCGGCATGGCGGACCTCAGCGTCTTCCGCTACGCCCGCAAATCCTGGTATGGCGTGGCCACCGCGTCGGGAATGTACGTCGGACATTACATGGCTTGGATCGCGGCGTCGCTGCTCTATGCACTGCAACTGCAACGCGACCCATCCAACACGGACGTGCTCCCCGGACCAATGGCCAACGACGCCTGTGGCCTCGCGGGGCTGATCTGCGTCGTCGTGGCTGGCTGGACCACTGCGAATCCCACCATCTATCGCGCCGGCCTGGCCTTCCAGGCGATTTTGCCCAACAGCAACCGGTTTCTCATCACCTTCCTCACCGGTATTCTGGCGACCGTCGCGGGCATGTTCCCGGGTATTGCCATGCAGTTGCTGGGCTTTGTCGCGCTGTACGGTCTGCTGCTCATGCCGATGGGGGCCATCGTCTTTGCAGATTTCTGGCTGCTCCCCAAGCTTGGCTTAAAGAGCAATCTCGCCCTGCATTCGGGGACCAAGTTCAACTGGGCCGCCGCGCTGACGTGGTGGATCACGCTCATCGCCTGCGTCAAGCTCGTCAAGATGCCAGTGCTGACCGCGTGGCTCAAGGATCTCTCGATTCTCTCGGCCGAAACTGCCGACTGGCTCAACCGCGTGGCGACTGTCGACCTGTTTTTTGTCAGCCTGCCGGGCTGGTTCTTTGCGTGCCTCTTGTACATCGTGCTGAATTTCGTGCTCCCCGCGCAGCGTCGCCTGAAATCCGCAGCTTAGCAGGTCGGTCAGGCTGTGCCTGACGCTGAGTCAATGTGACTCCAACGGTGCCTGACAAATAGGAATAGATGGACCACGACGCTGGACCTGCAGCTTTGTAACCATTTGCTGTTCTGAGTTCGCTTGACGAGGGCTTGCAAGATGAAACCGTTGGTGGGAATTCTCGGTTGGCTGGCACTGCTGGGCACCATTGCCCCCTCCGCGCTCTACGCAGCCGGCGTCAGCCTGACACTCGACCAGGTGAAGTGGGCCATGCTGATCTCGACGATCGTCTGGTTCATCGTGGCCCCGTTCTGGTTCTCACCAGCCAGCCTCGACCAGGACGCTCAATCGAAAAGTCAGCAGCAGAATTGAGGCGGCAATCACCCGTCCTCTGCTGAGTCCCATCCAGTGACACCCACGTACCGACTGTTAAGACGAAGACTTCTCTTTCAATTCGCTGGCAGGTCCGCCTGCACATCCCCACGGCTTTGTCGCGTCACGTGACGCGAGATTCTATTTTCTCACGTTGTATTCGGGAGCTGAAACATGAACATGAGGCGAAAAGACCCTGATAGAGTCGGCTTCACGCTGATTGAGTTACTCGTCGTGATTGCCATCATTGCGATTCTGGTGGCCCTGCTGTTACCTGCTGTGCAACAGGCACGTGAGGCGGCGCGACGGTCGACTTGCAAGAACAATTTGAAGCAACTGTCGCTGGCGATGCACAATTACCACGACACGTTCAAAGTGCTGCCCTACGCGAGCACGTTTATCGATGTCGGCCCGAACGGAAGTATCACGGCAGCAGAAACGACGACTCTGCGCAGCAATAGCAGTGGGTGGTTCTATCTGATTCTGCCTTTCATCGAGCAAGGCCCTTTCTATGACGCGATGAATCCAAACGTCAACATGAACGACAACAACGCGGCGAACTATGGCGCCGGGCAACCGACAAACCGCGACCGCATTCGGGGCAAATTCTTCGAAGTCGCCACCTGCCCAAGCAATCCTTACGCCGGGACTGGTACGCGAATTGACAATGTCAACTTCAACGAAACCGGCACTGGGGGAACGGCGGATACTCCGACGCAGGAAGCCATGTACCGTCCGTCAGGCGGTACGATGAATACTGGGCAGGCCGGCGATTGCGGAGCCTCGACGTCATCGTTCTGTCGCTGGGCGACCTCTGGGCCGGGCCAGCCGGGCGATACAATCAATGGTGGGTGGTCGTGGGTAATTCGTAACCGGAGTGCGGTGCGCGGTGCCTTCGCACGTGGAGTCACAAATTTTCAAATGCCTCGTGACTTCCAGGATGGCACCAGCAATACGATCTTGATGGGTGAGGCAAAACCCCACCACATTGAGTTTGGGTCTATCTGGGCACAGAACGTCCCAACCAGCGCTTTCTACCTGAAGCCAAACAGCGTTCTGCTGCGTAACCTAGAATTGAATACGAACGCGGGACTGAATGGCACCAGTATCTCCTTTGGCTGGCAAAACGCGATCGGTCATGCCAGCTATCATAAGGGGGGCGTTCAGTTCGCGCTCGTCGATGGCAGCGTTCGCTTCATCTCCGAAAACGTCGACTACCGCACCTACTGCTTCCTGGGCGACCGCATCGACGGAAATCCTGTCGGCGAGTTCTAATTGCTGAAACGTAGTGCTGATCGTGGAACCTGCCACCTTGGTTCCCCAATGGTGGCAGGTCTTCGTTCTCCGACCATCGCCCTTGATGACCGCATGCTCGCATCGTTAGCGAAATTCGCAGCGGTTGAAAGTTGCCTGCATCATGCACCGTTTGTTCTGCATCGCGTTCCTGAGTCTGGCGGCGCTCTCCGGCTGCGCTCCCGGCGACGGACGTTTTCCCGTGACCGGTGTCGTCACCATGAGTGGAACTCCTGTCGAAAAGGGATACATCCACTTCTCTGACGCTGATGGTGTCTCAGCGGCCGTGGGCTTGATTCGCAACGGCCAATTCGAAATGCGAGCGACTGCCGAAACTGTCGGCATGTTTCCCGGCACTTACGGAATTCGGATCGAGTCCTGGAAGGTCGAGCCGGGTGAACTGCTCCCGAGCGGCGGGTTCGCCAAAGGAGAGTCCTTGATCGACATGAAGTTCACCGACCCGAAGACCTCGGGCTACACCGCCGAAGTCAAAGAGGGTCAAAAGAATCACTTTGAATTCGAAGTCACGCCGGTCAAGTAGTCCCGGCCCAAATCTTGGACCAGTATCCTACGCTTGGCGCAACCCCGCCCCGATCCTTGACTGGCGGGGATCGCCAGGCGCAGTCTTGCTGCGCTGTCTGCAGCCGGAGTCAGCCTGACACTCGACCAAGTGAAGTGGGCCATGCTGATCTCGACGATCGTCTGGTTCATCGT
>JBGSIP010000092.1:0-5567 GCA_041742495.1 Planctomycetaceae bacterium | reverse complement strand
CAGTGCGACAGCCACAACGGGAACGAGCGTTCCGCGTCGGGAGGTCACATCAGGTTGTCTGGGAGATTTCCACACGGAAGGTTATCCACCGGCACGAGGAACAGAAAAAACGTGTCCATCAGCAGCCCGCACTCGTTTCACCTTACAGTCCGCGACCGCGCGCCGGAGCCAGCTCTGGAGACGTCGTGCGGGGCGTACCCGAGCTGCGTCCGTTTGGTCCGGCGTTGTCACGGGAGCGTGATCCGGGGCCGACCAGAGCCGGGTCATAGGCCCGACGATTGGTATCGTTGAGGTACATGCCGTCCACGAATCCGTCGTCGTCGTCGTTACCGTAGTTCGACCCGCCCGAGTTGAACGAAATCAGGCCGCGACTCGCACCACGGTAGATCTCGATCTGCTCCGGAGCTTCGGGTTCTGGCTTTTCTTCCGGCACGATGCCGAGAATTTCGTTCAGCGTGACACGTTCGCTGTTATTCAGCGCGATCCCACCGTTGCCGCGACCAGCCGTGTTGAGGCTCAGCGTGATGTCGCCGCGATCACGGGCGAGGATCATGGCGTTGGTCTGTGCTTCGGACAGTTCCACCGTGACGGTATTGCCGCCGCGCGAGAGATCTGCCAGTTGCGGATTGCCATTCACGGCAAGCAGCTTGACCCCCTTGAACAGCGTCATGGTGAAACCTCCGCCAGAGGCTGGATCGGGATTGCCCGCGGGCGTGAAGTGGACGTCCACAAATTCTCCGGGAGCAATCAGTCCGTCGACCAGCGAGGTCGCGTCGGCCACGCCCAGAGTCATGGCGTGGTAGCCTTCAGCCACCTCCAGCGGCGGACGCTGTCCGAACGGGAACAGTTGTGCCGTGCGGATGGGCTGAGCACTGGTGATCTTTTCGCGAACCACGCGGCCCAGCAGGGCATCGTTGCTGAGAACGACGTCACGTTCGAGCTTTTCGTCGGTCACGGGACCGCGGCCGAGGTGTTCAGCGCGGATCTCGGTGCCCGGTTCCAGATCGGCCAGCGCCATGGGCACCAGTCGCGTCTGGATCTGTGCGACGGGAGTCTCCCGGGCGAACAGGGTGCGGACCACGTAGGCCGCGATCAGGCCGCCGACGATCAGCAGCATGATCATGGTGATGAATGCGGGTGTCAGGCTCTTCACGTTTCTGCTCCTCGATTCCAGAGCACTTGGCAAGTCCATCTGCCGAAGTTCTGCTGGCCGGCGATTGTGTGTGATCGCCTGGTTGTCAAACCGCCCCCTCGTGGAGTCGTTCCCTTGTTTGTGTCTGCCCTGCTGTGGTCTGAGCTACTGAGTTCTGAACGACCGAGTTCTTTACCGCGATGAGTCTGGAGAGTGGTTGGTCTGGACTGTCGCGGTGAATGTTGCCTGCGGCGAAGAATCTCCGCAGCGATCTTCGATGATGCTATTCCCGTACCATTCGCGTTTCGCCGTACAGATTCTGGTTTCGCAACGAGTACCCAATGGGCCACAACAGATCGGGTGCTGCATCCAGCATGGGGACGCGTACGCCCGCGGTGACCATTTCTCCCGAGCGATCCGCGAGTTCGACATGCACAGTCATGCGGGCCTGCAGGCGAGGCGACAGGGCTTTGCGCGCTTCCGCTTCGATGTCTTCGATCGTGACGCCCGGCAAAGTGGCCTTGCGGGCCGCCAGTCGCGAGGCTTCCACAACGGCTCCGCGGGCGAAAAACAGCAGCGAGAATTCCAACAAGGCGAGGAGGACGATGAGCAGAATCGGCAGCGTCATAGCCAGTTCCATGGCCATGAAACCCCGGCGAGCGAAGGCTGCGGGAGCCGTGTGCAAAGAGCGGTGTTTCAGGTTGTGAACTGTCATGGGTCAACTTTCCCGAGAATCTGTAAACCGCGTGTTTCACGCGTGAGGTTCGTGTTGCCTAAATCCAACCTGGGAACGTGGGGAGTTTCCAAATCACAACAATCCACGTGGCCAGAAAGACGGGAACCGCAAAGGCGGTCACCCGCCGCTGCACTTTTTGTTCAGGAGCAATGACCGCCGGGGGGGCTTCGCTGGTGGCGACGCGGCCCGGCGACGTCAGGCTGGCCAAACCGCGTTTGCGGCCTCCGGTGACCAGACTGGCGAGAATCACTCCGCCCGTGATGAGGATGACGAGGAACGTGCTGACGATCATCACGTACAGCGTGAGCTTGAAGCCCAGCCACACACTCAATGCGCCCATCAGCTTGACGTCCCCTCCGCCACCTCCACCGATCATCCACAGAACAAACAGCGTGCCAAAGCCAAGAGCAAAGCCGAGTGCGGCATCCCCCAGCCCCGCGAATCCGTTGAACCAGGCTTGATACACAAGACCGAGTGCAAAGACCGGCAGAGTGAGCACGTTGGGAATGCGGCGGACACCGATATCCCAAATCGCAGCGCCAGCCGTCAGCACGGCGAGACCGACCAGAAATACGATGAGTTGCAGGGTGAGTTCCGGCATGTTGTTTCCTCGCGCCACTCCAGATGAGTGCTCGAATCTCGCGGTTGAACAAAGGGTTGCGTCTGCGGGGCGGGTGGCTCGGACCGAAGTCACGAAATGGCAACGATAGCGCCACACTCCACGCAATCTGTGGCAAGCCTACGTCAGGAAATGAGGTGGTGAGGCGACACGCTGCCAATTCCCGACAGTCCACCCCGATTCTCCAGACGCTGCAGCCCGAAAGTGGCCTGCAGAATCGCTACAGTCAGAGTGACCGTTGCCCGGCGCGGCGAGTTTCCCGGCCCTGCCCCTGTGGCGGGAACTGTGCTAGCATGAGCTGCGGTCCTTGGTGCGGGAATTGGGCAAACTGTCCCGGTTGCACCATTGGGGTTTCGATGGCAGTTCCGGGTGGGGTGGTAGCGATTATGACGGCAGATGGGTTAGGGCGGGGATCAGTCGGAAGCAGCGAATCTGCCGTGGCGAGCCGGCCGCGCGTGTTTGTGGCGCGGGAGATCATGCCCAATGGTCTGGAACTGTTGCGCACATCATGTGACGTCGACATGTGGACCGAGAGGCTGCCGGCCCCGCGAGCTGAGCTGTTGCGGCGGGTGGCCGGTTGTGCCGGTGTGGTCGCCATGATGTCGGAACGCATCGACGCAGAGTTCTTTGACGCGGCCGGCCCCCAGCTCAAGGTCGTTGCCAACTATGCGGTGGGGTACGACAATGTCGATGTTCCCGAAGCCACGCGGCGTGGAGTGTGGATTGGGAATACGCCCGGCGCACTGACTGATGCGACAGCAGACGTGGCGGCGGCACTGCTGCTGGCGGCTGCCCGGAAACTGCCTGCGTCGAGAGCGGTGATTGATGCCGGGGAGTGGAAGTGCTGGGAACCGATGGGCTACCTGGGACAAGACCTCGTCGGCAAGACGATTGGCATCGTGGGGATGGGGCGCATCGGATACGCACTGGCGCGGCGTTTTCATCGCGGGTGGGACATGCCCGTGTTGTACTACGGTCGCAGTCCGCATCGCGAGGCCGAGCAGACGCTGCAGGCCCGCAAAGTCTCGTTTGAAGAACTGCTGCGCGAGTCTGACGTGATCAGCGTCCATTGCAGTCTCACGCCGCAGACGCGCGGGATGTTTGGTCGGGAGCAGTTTCGGCAGATGAAGCCGACCGCGATCTTCATTAACACCGCCCGTGGCGAACATCATGTGCAGCCGGACTTGGCGGCAGCACTGGAGGCCGGAGAGATTGCGGCCGCCGGTCTGGATGTCACTTCGCCTGAACCGATCCCACTGGACGACCCGCTGTTGCGGCTGCCGAACTGTGTGATCACGCCGCATATTGGGAGTGCCACGGTGGCCACACGTACGCTGATGGCCGAAATCGCCGCGCAGAATGTATTGAACTGTCTGGCGGGTCGTCCGCTTCGACATGCGGTGAATCAGTTGCCGGTTGCCCCCCAGTAGCAGTGGTGCCCAACAGCAGGGGGGCAGCGGCAGGTGCAGGGAATTCTCAGACGACTCGCGGTGGAGAGTGACGGAGCATGGATGATCGCTTGATTGACCCGGCCGAACTGTTGGCGACGGCAGAAGCGGCCGCCCGATTGGGTGGCGCCCGCCTCACGGAGTGGCGAGCCCGGTTTACGGTGCAGGAAAAGAGTCGTTCCAATCTGGTGACGGAGGCCGACTTTGCCTCCCAGGAAGCGATCGTCGGCGAAATCCGCTCGCGGTTCCCCTGTCACTCACTGTTGGGTGAGGAAGGGTTGGAGCAAACGACTGGTTCGCGGTATCGCTGGATCATCGATCCCCTCGATGGCACGTCAAACTACGTGCACGGTTTTCCGTACTATGCCGTAACCATCGGAGTGGAGTGTGCCGGGGAGTTGATCGCCGGCGTGGTATACGATCCGACGCGGCAAGAAATGTTCAGTGCAATCGCCGGAGCGGGTGCCACTTGCAACGGGGAACGGCTGAGCGTTTCGTCGGCTCAACGGCTGTCCGAAAGTCTGGTGATTGCCAGTCTGCCGGTGGCCACGACGGGAACAGAACCGGCGATCCAGCGATTTCTGCGCGTGCTGACGGTGGCCCAGTCGCTGCAGCGAACCGGGTCGTCTGCATTGAATCTGGCCATGGTCGCGGCTGGTCGCGTCGATGCGTTCTGGTCCACCACCCTGAAGCCGTGGGACATGGCAGGCGGAGTCGTACTGGTGCGAGAGGCAGGGGGCGTGGTCACAGGGATGACGGGTGGGGCGTTCGATGTCAATCAGCCGGAAATCGTTGCTGCAGCATCGTCGTCGCTGGTGACAGAACTTTGTCCACACTTGCAGGTCGAATCACAGGCACAATCGACAGAATCGGACTGAAGGAAACTGGTCGAATTCGAGTCGTTGAGGCTGTGGAACGGCGATAGAATACGAGCGGTCCCGGAGACCCGTGGAGACTCAGCGTTGGGCGGCCGCGGAGCGATCCGATGACAAGTTGTCCGATGGTCGTCGGCTGGTTTCCGTTGGGCGTAGCTTGTCACTGCCAACCCCGATTCACTGCTCGTCACTGATTGCCTCGTCACGGTGTGTACTGGTCACTGGTTGCGGTGTTGACTCGTCCGGGTGTGAACCTGTCACCGCGACCCGATTCATGCCTTGCTGCAGAGAACTGCCTCTCGTGAGTTCTGTGTCCTGCCTCAGATGGGAGTCGAATCGCCTCGCGTCGCGGTGCGCGCGGCTGCTGGTGATGGGGCTGCTGTGTGTGTCGCTGGGGCTGTGGCGGGTAAATTGCAGCGGGGCGGCACAGCCCGCTGTGGAACGGCCTGCCGTCCCCGCGAATGGGGCCGCTGTCAGTCCGACGAATTCAGATGCAATGGGCGGATCTGCGTCTGCTCCCTTGGCTGGCTATTCGGGCGGTTGGGTGACGGTGGCGGATGCCAACGGCAGACCGGTGCTGGTTCCCGCCAGCGGATCGATTGAAGACTACTACCGCTGGATCGAGGCCCAGTCGCGGCCCGCGGATTTCAGCCAGTCCATTTCGGCCATCAGCGCTGTGGGTCGTGTGACGACTGTGTATGGCGGTGACGAGGTGGCTTCGCTGCTGGTGGAGTATCGAATCGATTGCCCGTCTGTA
>JBGSIP010000091.1:0-6412 GCA_041742495.1 Planctomycetaceae bacterium | reverse complement strand
GCCCCACATCGGCGGGTCGGCCGCTCACCGCGCACCTTCGTCTCGACGTCACACAAGCGCCATGTCCAGCATCATTCTCCAGCACGCGAATGTGGAAGACCTGACTCGCGTCGGCAATCGACGTGAGTCCGCAGGTCGGCTGGTCGCTGCCGCGCGTTCTCGGCTCAAACAACAGGATGTGCGGGCTGCGGCAGAACTGGCCGCGCAGGCTCTGGAGCATCTGGATTCTGCGATCCCCGGAGAAGCAGCGCTGCAACTGGACGCCGCGACAGTCGCGCTCGTGACGGGAATGGCCCTGGGTCGCGATAGCGCCCACGCGCAAGAGTCTCAATCGCTCGTCGCCGCTGCCATGCGGCAGATCGATAACCTGCCAAGGTGTGTGCAGCGCGGCGAAGCGACGGCTGTGGTGACGGCACTGACCCGGCTCTCCGAACGCCTGTTTCACTCCGGGCAACATTTGCTCGCGCGGGATACCTGCGAGGCCGCCGCGCAATTGATTGGCCAGTTGCCGCAGCGACCTTCTGTGGAAGCGCTGCGGGTGCTAAACAATCTCTCAGCGGCAGAAGTCATGCTGGGAAACCTGGCCCGCGCTCGACGTCTGCTGGAAGAATCGCTGGCCGATGTGACGCGGCAGTTCGGTGCCCAGCATCCAAACACCGCCACCATCCTCAACAATCTGGGTGAATTGACCCGTCAGGAAGCCCGCTACGCAGATTCGCGCCGCTATCTGGAAAATGCTCTTCAGATTCGGCGGACCGCTCTGGGCAACCAGCATCCGTTGATTGCCCAGAGCATCAACAATCTGGGATACCTGGCGCTGGGAGAGGGGCGTTTTCGCACGGCTCGGACGTTGTTTGACGAGTCGTTGTCCCGCCGGCGCGAGCAAGGGGCCATCGACAATCATCAACTGATCTCCACACTGCTGGGGCTGGCGGAACTCTCGCTCACGCAGGGCAATTATCAAGAGGCGGAACGCCTGTTGGAAGAGGCTGCGGCAGTCATGGGCCCCCCGACCGCGGCCACTGCGCCCCGTTTGGCCTTTGTTCGGTCGCTGCTGGCGAAGGCGTACTGGAAGCAGGGGAAACAGGCCCTCGCTCGCCAGGCGCTCGCCGTCAGTGCCGATCTGTACGCACAATCGCAATCGCAGGGTCGCACGACGTATGCAGAGCTATTGCGCGTCCAGGCAGAGATTGCCTCTGCGGAAGGGAACTCCGAAGACGCCATCGCCAAATTGCAGCACGCTCTGCAATTGTGCCGTGGTGCCTGGGGGGCCTCGCATCCTGAATTGTCCCGCACGTTGCTCATGCTGGGAGAAGCATTCACGCGTTCGGGACAACATTCGCGAGCCCGAGGTGTGCTCAAAAGTGCCCATCAATTGGTGTCCGAGGCGCTGGGACCTCGCCACGTGCGTTTGATGGACGTGCACAACACGTGCGCTCGGCTGGCGTGTCTGCTGCAACGCTTCGAGGAAGCTGCCCTGTACGCCGAACAGAGCCTGGACCTGGCTCGCGGCGCTGCCGAGCCCTTGGAACTGGCGCAAATTGAAGCCCTGGGAGTGCTGGCGACCGTTCGTGAAACGCAAGCTCAGACGGCGGTCGCACTCGCGCTGCGCCAGCAGCAGTGGGATCTCGTCCAACAGACCTTCGGTGACCAGTTCCCCGATCGGCTGGACATCATCCTGCCTCTGTGTCGCTTGCTGCTCGCCGAACACCGCCCGGCGGAAGCTTATCCGCTGGCCGAACAGGTGTTGCGTATCACACGGGCGCAGACCTCCACGGTGTCACTGGCAGCTGGCGACTGGCTGATTCAACTGGCGATCATCGCGCACGATATTCACGATCGCGAGTTGGCCCGCCGCCATCTCGAAGACGCACTGCCCATCTTGAAAGCGCGACTGGGCGCTGATCATCCCCGCACCATTAAGCTTGCCGCGCGGCTGGCCAAACTGTGTACTCACTGCGGCGACCACGCCCGTGCCCAGGCGCTGATGAACGAGATCGAATCGCTAACGACGCGCGACAGCCACGTGCTGTCCGACCTCATGTAGTTGTTGGTTTCGACCCATCGCGCTATTCCCACATGCTTTTGATGCGGCTGCGGATGCTCTCGGTGCGATCAGCGGCCGCCGGGCCCTCAGTACCTGGCGCGGGAATTTGCGGCCCCGCCAGATGCTTCTGCATCGTGCTGGCGACGCTGCGCGTGATGAACCGCGTGATCTGTGCCATCGTGTGTGCGTCACTCTGTGACCGGGGTGGATAGTAGTACCGACGGGGACAGCACACATACAACTGATTCTTCGCGCGCGTCGTGGCGACGTAGAACAGCCTGCGTTCCTCGTCGATTTCCTCCTCGGAACCGGTGGCCAGATCGCTGGGAATATTGCCATCTGCGGCGTGAATGACAAACACGCTGTCCCATTCCAGCCCCTTCGCGGAGTGAATCGTGCTGAGGATGACGAAGTCCTCATCGAGAAACGGTTCCGCCGCCAGATCCTGCGTCGAACTGGGCGGGTCGAGCGTCAGGTCGGCCAGAAACTCCTGCCGGCTTTGATAGCGGGCCGCCAGAGATTCCAGACTCTCCAGATCGCGCAGCCGGGGCTTCCAGTGGTCGTAAGTCTCTTTGAGAATGGGCGCATAAAACGCATTGATGGCCGACAGTTGTGCCGTCAGCGATTCCAGTTCCCGAGCCGTGCGCGTTAGCTGACGCATCAGCGCCAGAAACGCCAGCCATTGGTCCTGCGTCGCGGGGGGCAGCTTCTGGTTGTCCCACACCGCGAGGTCCCCTTCGGCGGCGGCCAGCACCTCCAGCAGTGTCCGTGCTTTCTTGGGGCCAATTCCGGGGAGCAGTTGCAAAATGCGCAAGCCCGACATCAGGTCGGCGGGATTCTCAGCCAGCCGCAAGAACCCCAACACATCCTTGATGTGCGCTGCTTCGATGAACTTTAGTCCGCCGAACTTTACGAACGGAATGTTCGCGCGCTGTAGCTGCACTTCCAGTTCGGCGCTGTGATGAGAGGCCCGAAACAGTACTGCCTGGGCCTGCAGCGGCACGCCACGCTCGCGCGCGGACAGCAGCCGTTCGATGATGAACTCCGCTTGGTCGTGGTCGTCTTCGCAGCTCACCAGCCACGGGCGATCTCCGCCGTGGCGGTCAGACCACAGCGATTTGCGATAGCCTTCTCCCGCTTCGGCGATGATCGCATTGGTGGTGTCGAGAATGGGCTGCGTGCTGCGAAAGTTCTGCTCCAGCGGACAGACCACGGTGCCCGGGTACTGCTGCGGGAAATCGAGGATGTTGCGGACCTCGGCCGCGCGGAACGAATAGATCGACTGGGCATCGTCACCCACCACGGTCACGCCGCGCCCCGCGGGGGCGAGTCGCTGCAGGATTTCGGCCTGCACCACGTTCGTGTCCTGAAACTCGTCCACGAAGATACGGTCCCACTTCTGCTGCAGGAACTGCGCGGTCCCTTCATCGGCCAGCAGACTGTGCCAGAACAGCAGCAGATCGTCATAGTCGAGAATATGCCGCTGCTGCTTGCGATCTGTATACGCGGCAAATAATTCCCGGAGTGGAACTGCGTGTTCCTCGCACCAGGGGAAATGCCGCTTGAGCACGCTGGCCAGATCCAACTGCGTGTTGACGCACCGGCTGTAGATTTCGAGACAGGTGCCCTTGAGCGGAAACCGCTTGTTGAGCTTGGCGAGATTGAGATCCGCCCGCACGACATTCAGCAGATCTTCGGAGTCCGAGCGATCCATGATGGTGAAGCCCGGGGGGAGCCCCAGTGGCTTGCCGAACTGTCGCAGAATGCGGGTGGCCACGGCGTGAAACGTGCCGCCCCACACACCGCTCCCACTGCCGCCGACGGCGGTGGTCGGAGTGGACTCCAGTTCCTGAACCAGTCGCTCCACGCGGCGCAACATTTCCGCCGCCGCCCGGCGGGAGAATGTCAGCAGCAGAATGCGCTGCGGATCGATGCCTTGGGCAATCTGCCAGGCCACGCGCGCAGCGAGTGTGGTGGTCTTGCCCGTGCCGGCCCCGGCAATGATCAACAACGGATCGGTGCCGTGTTGTACGGCCGTCCGCTGTTGCGGGTTGAGCGAACCCAGCAGCGTTTGCGTTGACGTACTCTCCATGCCTGTCCACCCGTCCTTCCGTCTCAATTGTTGATGATCGGACGGAGATTGGAAAGGATCGCCCCCTGCGCGGAGGTTTTCAGCACTGCCAGTGGGTGCCTCTTGTGAGGGTTGGCCTCTTCTTCAGCCAGTCACCCAGATGAAAATCCGAGAAGGTTTTGCACTGCAGGCTTGCGGTGGGTGTCGGGCCGGCGTCCAATCTCCGCTCAATGAGTCGGGTGCTTCGGCGGTCATCGCGGACCCACAATAGACAACGAACCTCCGGAGGAGGCGCTGGTGAGCAGGAAAATTCTGAGCGTCAGTTTCTTGGCCGATCTAGTAAAATACCACGGTGCGGTCACGGACAAACTCAGCCCACTGGGCGATTTTGAATCAGCACGCGCGACCGTGATCAGCAACCTCGCCAGCGGCACTTCAGAAGACGCGGCCTTCTATCGTCAGGTTGCCAAGAGTGACGACGCCATGTTTTTCGAGCGGTCGCCTGACGAAGGTTTCGCATTGATGTATGTCGCCACGCTGGTGATCAAAGAGAAGTTGATTCCCGCGTCTTGGACACAGCGCAGTGTTCAGGACTGGATGTATGTTTTTTCGAAACAGATCTGGGCCATCAACGCGAAGAAGGACGACTTTGGCCCGGTGAAGTTCAAGGACGAGTCGGAAGACGAGTGGACGCGCCGAAGGGCACTGGGAGCCAAGAGATCACTTGCGCAGTTGGACGAGGCTGAGATTCCTCTGGTGAGCAACGCACGGGACTTCATGAGCGAGGTGGCCGCGTTAAACAAGAGTAACGTCGCCAAGGCACTCGGATTGACCTATTCCGCGATCATGGCGCTGGAGTCCGGTTCGATGGCCGCCGCTGGTCCGCAGTTGCTTTCGCGAGCCTCAACGATTGCCAAGGGGCAGGTTCCTCGCTTAGAGAAAATCTGCGATCGTCTCAACGAACTTTATCGCCGGCTCACGAGCATTGCCGCGTCGGAAGAGTGAGGCGACGCCGGGAACCGGGAAGACAACAACCCTGATGAAAGGACACTGCAAGCAGCGCTGTTCCATCAGGGTCGGTCTGCCGCTGGGTTGGTCTGAAGTAGCAGGGGCACCGACGCCTGTTCGGTCGGCGTGCCGCGTTTCCAGTGGCTTCAGCGATCAGTTCAGCGCTGTCACAATCTGCGGTTCCACCCACGATACATTGCCGCGTGTCTCGATCACGCGACCGGTGACTTTCACCTTCTTGCCCTGAAAGCGATCCGCATACAGTTGAGGAAATTGCGCGTGAGCACCTTCCACGACGAACAGGCGGCCATCGGGAGTGGAAACAGCCAGCCCAAGCTGATCGGGATCACGCAGTGGATGCACACCGTGCGAGCAGGCGGCGCAAGACGTCGTGCCGGTGGCGGTGATGAGTTCGGCGAGTGCTCCGGCGGGTTCTTCGACTGCGGACATCAGCTTCTTGTCCTGCAGCTTCTTCACATAGCCGGCGGCATCCCGTTGGAACTCGTCCAGTTCGCCCTGTCCAGGAAACTGGAATCGCAGTCCGTTATGGACGGCAGTGAACTGCGGGGTGCCCGGAACATGATGGTTCTTCGCCAAGCACACGGCGCACTCGCCGTTGAGGGCCAGGTCGGCATTCGCGAACGACTGGGGAGCCGCGTCAAACGCCTGCTTTTCGCCAGCGCTGGGGAACAGGTAAACCCGTCCCTGATACGTGGACGTGAATTTCACGCTGCCGGGGACGCGCTTGCCCGCTTTGGCAAAGCAGACAATGCAGTCGCCGCCCAGCACCGGAGCGTACTTAATCGGGTTAGCGTCAAAGGCGGCCTTGATGCCATCGGAAGGGAAGAGGTATGTCTGGCCATCGAATTTCGAGGCGTACTCCGCAGTCCCCTTGTTCCAGTGGCCATGATCGACCAGGCAGACGGCACAATTGCCGTCGAGAGCAACCCGCATTTCGCCGGCAGCATTTGCGGATGAGGAGGTCGCCACCGCCCACAAGAGCGCGCTGCACAACATGCCAGAGGCCAACAATCGAACTGTCTTCACGGGAAACCTTTCGAGAAACGTCGGAAACGCGGCAGTGCCAGAATTCTTCACTGCAACGGCATTTTCGGGGCGTCCGCGGTCTGCGTCTGTGAGACAGGCCACAGAGCAGGCGCGATTCTGCTCAGCGGGGCCGTGGGCGTGCGACCCGCCGATTCGCTGGCCCGTTCCAAAAGCCACTGGCCGGTCACCGGAAACGAACAACGGCCACGAAAGACTGGCCAAAGTCTCTCGTGGCCGTT
>JBGSIP010000090.1:0-2713 GCA_041742495.1 Planctomycetaceae bacterium | reverse complement strand
GACGAGACGATCGTGGTGTTCTTCAGCGACAACGGCGGTCTGTCGACCAAAGCGACGGTCGGCCCCACTTGTAATTTGCCACTGCGGGCGGGCAAGGGCTGGCTGTACGAAGGGGGGATTCGCGTGCCACTGATCGTGCGCGTCCCCGGCAAGACGGTCCCCGACACGGTCTGCCATCAGGCCGTCATCAGTACCGATATTTTCCCCACGCTGCTCGATCTCGCCGGGCTCCCCCTCGAACCAAAGCACCACATTGACGGCCGAAGTTTTGCCGGGGCCCTCATGGAAGAACAACTGGATGTGCTGCGTCCGTTGTTTTGGCACTATCCGCACTATCACGGCTCGACCTGGGCCCCGGGTGCCGCTGTGAGGGAAGGGGACTGGAAGCTGATTGAGTTTTTGGAAGAGGATCGCTGCGAGCTGTACAACGTCGCTGAAGATCTCGGCGAGCAGCATGATCGCGCGGCCGACTTCCCCGACATGGCCGCCCGCCTGAAGAAGCAGTTGCGCGCCTGGCAGGCCAGCACCGGTGCCTATCTGCCCACTCCCAAAACGGCCGGAGCCAAGCCCTAGGCAGCCAGCCAAGGTGGAGTCTCGGCACCGGCTTCAGCCACGGTTCCACCGGGGCGAATGTCAGTCGGACCTGGCCGCTGGACACCCGGCGGCAGCCTTCTGGGAACTGGCAGAGTTGCCGGCTGCTCCCGCGCCTGCGGCAGAACTCCACCTATCCATCGGGCGGCAGTTCGCTAGAATCTCGGACGGAACTCCTGGGGCCAGGCCACGGGGAGGCAAAAGCTGCCTTCCGCTGGACCCCGATCCTTCGTTCTTGACGACCGAGCGGCCCGATGCGTAGCGAGTCTGAAGTCCCGTTTCAGGACAGCAAGTTCACCATTCCCGTGGCCGACCGCGTGACTCGGCTCCCCCCGTATTTGTTCGGCAAAATCAACAAGCTGAAGTACGAGAAGCGGGTGGCTGGCGTGGACGTTATCGACCTGGGCATGGGCAACCCCACCGACGCCCCCGACGAGACCGTCATCGAGAAGCTGGCCGAAGCGCTCAAAGATCCGCGGAATCACCGGTATTCAGTGTCCAACGGCATCGCGAATCTCCGCCGCGAGGTGTCCGCCCGCTATGCCCGAAAGTACGACGTCAAACTCGATCCCGACAAGGAAATTGTCGTCTGCCTGGGCTCCAAAGAGGGCTTCAGTCACATGTGCCTGGCGATGATGGGCCCGGGGGATACCGCCTTGGTCCCGGCACCGTCATTTCCGATCCACGTGTATTCCGTGATGCTCGCCGCTGGCAACGTGATTGCCCTCGACTGCCGCGAGCCCGAAAAGTTCCTGCAGAACATCGCTTACACCTGCGAGCATCTGTTTCCGAAACCCAAGCTGGTCATTGTGAACTACCCCCACAATCCCAGCACGACGGTCGTCGAGCAGGAGTTCTACGCCGATCTCGTGAAGCTGGCCCGCAAGTATGGCTTTCTGGTCATCAGCGATTTTGCGTACAGCGACATCTGCTATGACGGCTATAAGGCTCCCAGTTTCCTCACCACGCCCGGGGCCAAGGACGTCGGCGTGGAATTCACCACGATGAGCAAGGGCTACAGCATGGCGGGCTGGCGGGTTGGCTTTTGCGCCGGCAACGCCGAAATGGTCCGCGCTCTCTCCACCATCAAGGGCTACTACGACTACGGGCTGTTCCAGCCGATCCAGATCGCTGCCATTGTGGCGATGCGGCAGTGCGATCAGTTTGTCACCGATATTGCCCTCGAATACGAAAAACGCCGCGACGCCCTCTGCGATGGCCTCGAGCGAATTGGTTGGGAAATCCAGCGGCCCAAAGCCACCATGTTTGTCTGGGCGAAAATCCCCGATCAGTTCGCCGACATGGGCTCAATCGACTTCTCCCTGAAGCTCCTCGACGAAGGAGGGGTGGCTGTCAGCCCGGGTCGCGGCTTTGGTGAAGAGGGCGAAGGCTTCCTCCGGCTGGCCGTAGTCGAAAACGCCCAACGCCTGCGGCAAGCTGTCCGGCAAATCGACCGCTGCCTCCGCTCCGAACCAGTCGCCGCCGGCCAACCCGAACCCTAACCCCCGGAGGGGGTTGGTGCCTGCGGCTGCACGTATCAGGGGCTGCGTAGACGTTTCGTTGGCCGGCACTGACAGAGCCAAGTGGTACGCTCGTTGGAACCTGGGCGTGGGCTGATCACAGCGCGCGGGGTGTTGAGTGGGCCTGTGCGTGGACGTGACGCTCAATCCGGAATCGTGACAACATGGCCGGACAACTGATCGTCAATGATGTGCTGGCGGTGCTGGAACGCATGGCTCCGCTGGCGCTGGCGGAAGACTGGGACAATGTCGGCCTGCTGCTCGGGTCGCCCGATTGGCCGCTGACTGCGGCCCTGACGTGTCTCACGTTGACCGAAGAGGTCGCCGACGAAGCGCTTGCACAACGGTCTGGGCTGATTGTCACCCATCACCCCATTTTCTTTCGCGGGGTCAAAGCCCTGACTTCCGCCACCGTCGATGGCCGAATTGCCTTAAAACTGGCGGCCGGGCGAGTCGCCGTCTATTCCGCCCACACCGCCTACGACAGTGCTTTCGCAGGCATCAACGATCAACTGGCCAGCCTGCTGGGACTGCAGGCCGTGACCTGCCTGCGGCCGTTGCCGGCTGCGGCGCGATTGTCGTCCGTGGAATCGGTTTCGACC
>JBGSIP010000089.1:0-7409 GCA_041742495.1 Planctomycetaceae bacterium | reverse complement strand
CCGCGCTGCGGCGATGACCGCTGCCGAGAGCGGAGCCGGGCTGAGCCGCGGTGGCTCGGCAACGCTCTCATTCAACACATCGGCAGACCGTGGCACCGGTTGGGCGGATGGCGATCCCAAATCCACCGCGGTTGCAGCGTGCGCAACGGGGACAATGATGGGATCAGCGTGCTGTGCGTGGGAATGACTGACAGCCGCGGTTTCTCCGGCCGCCGCAACGGGTGCGTCGTAAGAAACGCGATACACGCTGCCGCGCGTCCCGCGGCCACCCGCACAGATCACCAGCGATCCGTCCGGCAGCACTTCAGCATCAGTGGGAGCAAAGCCAAAGTTCTCCTTGGCCCAGACAAAAGGTTGTGCCGTCCCCTGCCACGTGGATCCCGCCGCGGTGGGTTGCACGCTCCACACTTTGCCATACGTCCAGTCGAGCGCAAACACGGCGCCGTAATACTCTGACGGAAACTGCGTGTGACGATACGTCACGACGCCAGTTGGCGAACCGCGCCCGGTTTCCGCGACGACGGGGGGCATGTCGAGCGAACGGGGGGACTTCTTGGCACTCTCGGTGACCCAGCCGTGCGTGCAACCGGGCAAGGTGTGGAACAGTCGCGTGGGCTGATACCAGGGGAGCGAGATGTCGCGCTCGCCATCACTGTCATAGGTGAACAGTCCGTCGACGGCACCAAAGTCAAAGTCGTAGGCGTTGCGCAAGCCATCCGCGACGATCTCGCCGCCCGACAGATCGGGGGTCAGTCGCAGAATCGTTCCGGCGTGCGGTTCTCGGATGGGAGATGTCGGCAGGCTGGCATACCGGTGATCGATGCCGGTCATGTTTCCGGTGATGATGTACCACCAGCCATCCGGTCCGCGGCGCACGGCGTGAGCATCGTGTTCTCCGCCCGCTTTGAGTTCCAGAATTAACTGCGGCGGTCCATCGGCGCGTCCGTCATGGTCGGCATCGCGATAGCGCAAAAGCCCGCCATCACCAATGCAGAACAGGTCGTCCCCTTCGCAATAAATGCCCTGGGCACCCGTTGCCGGGCTGTCGGCGAAGGGCAGTGCGACATCGGCCACGCCATCGTGA
This sequence comes from Planctomycetaceae bacterium, assembly GCA_041742495.1. Taxonomy (GTDB): domain Bacteria; phylum Planctomycetota; class Planctomycetia; order Planctomycetales; family Planctomycetaceae; genus JBGSIP01. The sequence continues at coordinate 6,325 of JBGSIP010000089.1, read as the reverse complement.
TCCTGATCCACCAGAATCCGCAGGTATCCGCGGCCGGAAACCACGACATGGCCTCTTGGTGTGACCGAGAGGCTGTAGATGTCGCTGGCCAATTCATCGCCGGCAAACGCATTGATCTTGAAGCCAGGGGGCACCGCCAGCGGAACGTCGTCCGCGCGGGCGGCGCGTGGCTCCCCTGGCGAACAAGCGACCAGTGTGATGAAGGTCAGCGCACTTGCAAATGCAAATGGCCTCGTCCGCCGATGTGTGATCGGGAGATCGGCATACATGGAGGATTGCCCGCAGAAAGCCCAGGGAGTCGCAAATCGTCGGAGGACGACTGCGCAAAAGCCGCATCCAGGGTGGGTAGACCAACCCCACTGGATGGATCGCTAGCCGCGCGATAGTAGTCGGGTCTGTCCAAGACCGGCAACGCGGCTTCGCGCCTCGTCGGGTGGATTGTCATTCCGTATCTGGGCTCCAATTGGGCCCGTCGTGGCCGTCGCGCCTGTGTCGGCGAGGTCGTGCCTCGAGTCTCCGGGACACCTCCGCTGTGTCTGTCCCGCGTGACCGCAATCCAACGGATTCGTTCTGCGTCAGCCGGGGGAGCGCGCCAACAGCCGTAACCCGGTCGCGCTGCGGTCGACTGTGCCGCTTTCCCCCCTCTGCAGCAAACTGACGCCTGTTCCCGTCCTCTTGCTCGTTCTCCGTCTGGTTCCCGGTTTGCGGAGACCGCCGTCGGTGACTGGCCAGACAACGGGCTGGACGCCTGCCATAATGACGGTGGACAGGCTGCGGGCCTTGGCGGCTTGGCGAAAATGGGGTGAGTGTGCTCCGCGTTCCGTCAATCCTGATTCTGACCTGTGGGGTATCTAACAGTCTATGCCATACTCCCATCCGATAATGGACTGACAGACTCGAAGCAGCGCGCCGTTGGCGTTCCCTCGTCTCGTCGTTGAACATATTCACGCGATTTGGAAGCTCGGCGGTACTCCATGAAGATTTCTCCTGCGTCTCGGGTCTGGGGTGTCCGTGCGTCCGTGTGGGTGGCGATGTGTCTGGCCGCCTGCTGGACGGTGTGCGCCGCCAGCGGGGCTCCGCCAGCCGCCCCAACCGAACTGGGTGGCCCCGGCAATTCCGGCCTGCCGAGCCTGCTGGATCTGGTTCCCGGTGGCGCACTGGGAGAAACTGTCGCTCCCGCCTCCGACGCCCAAGGTGCACAGTCTGCGCCGTTGCTCACGGCGGAACTTGTTGCCGATCCACAAACTGCCGGCGATGCGATCCTGACCGTTTCGCTGCGAGTTCCCGCGCATCGCTGGACGTATTCGCTCAATCCGCAAGTGCCGGGCCACACCCGCATTCTGCTCCCCACGGTCGTCGGCCTGACCCCACTGGATGAGTTTGTCGCGGACCGTCCCTCGACAAACGTGGTCGAGCCGTTGTTTGACAATGCCGTGCTGGAGAAGTTTTACGATCAAGTCACCTGGACCCGACACTACCGGGTGATCGCTCCGGCACAGCAACTCGCCGGCGAAGTGCGTTTTCAACATTGCGGCGAAGACAACTGCATCAATGACAAGGCCTCGATCGCGCTGGCGACTGCCTTGCCCGTCTCCACCGTGCCGTTGCCCGCCACGACGGGCCCCGCGAGCGATGCCAAAGTAGCGACCGCACCCGGTACGGACACTCCGGCGACGGAGTCGGCTGCTGCCGGAGCAGATGCGACGCTTTCCGCAGAACAATCGCAACTGCTCAATTCTGGCCTGATTCCGTTCTTGATTGCCGCGTTTGGCTTTGGTTTTGGAGCGTTGCTCACGCCGTGCGTCTTCCCGATGGTGCCCATCACGGTCAGCGTCTTCATGAAGCAGGCGGAGCGGGAACATCACAGCCCGATTGCCTTGGCACTCACGTATTGCGGCGGGATCGTGGGTGGCTTTACGGTGCTGGGCGTGCTGGCCTCGCTGATCATCAGCCCCAGTTCGCTCAACGAGTTTGCCAATCACCCGATCTTCAATCTGGTGCTGGCGGCGGTGCTGATTTTCTTTGGTTTCAACATGCTGGGCATGTTTGAAATTGCGGTGCCCAGCTGGCTGTTGACCTGGTCGGCCGGTCAGGAAAGCCGCGGCGGCTATGTCGGCGTACTGTTCATGGCGTTGACGTTCACGCTGGTGTCTTTCACGTGTACCTTTGGGTTTGTGGGCTTTTTGCTGGTGATGGCTTCCAAGGGGCAACTTTTCTGGCCGATTGTCGGCATGCTGGCGTTTTCCAGCGCGTTTGCGTTGCCGTTCTTCTTTCTGGCGCTGTTTCCGACGTATTTAAAAAAGCTGCCCAAGAGCGGCGGCTGGATGAACGCCATCAAAGTGACGATGGGCCTGATCGAAATCGCGGCTGCATTCAAGTTTCTCAGCGCTGTCGATCTCGCGTGGAATTCCTACCCGGTGCTGTTCGATTACGCGCTGGTCATGTCCAGTTGGATGGTGCTCTCGTTTGTAGCCGGCGGTTACTTGCTGGGGCTGTTCCATCTGGCGCACGACGTTCCCGGCGCGCACATCTCCTCGCTGCGGTTCACGTTCGCACTGCTGTTTCTGGGTTTCGGTTCGTACCTGGGAGTCGGGCTGTTCAGCACCGAAAAGCCGACCGGGATTGTCTGGCAGCAGGTGGATGCGTTCGCGCCGCCGGTGTTCAAGTCGGAGACTTCGACCGATCTCGGACCAACCCTCGTGCATGATGGTCTGGAATTCGGCCTGGATTTCGACCGCGCCGTGGCGCATGCCCAGCGGGAAGGGAAGCCGCTGTTCATCGACTTTACCGGCGAGAACTGTGTGAACTGTCGGCGGATGGAAAAGTCGGTCTTCCCGAAGGCGGATGTCCGCAGTCTGCTGGGGGGCTTTGTCCGTGTTCAACTCTACGCCGACACCGACACGATCCCGGGCATTGCTGATCCGGCGACCAGCCGCAAGCTGTATGAGCGGAATCTGGCTCTGCAGAAAGACTGGCTGCGGGATGTGACACTGCCGGCCTACGCAGTGGCCACCCCGGACGGGCAGATCATCCTGTCACAACTCTCGGGCTATCACCCGGAGGAAGAGGTCTTCACGACGTTCCTGCAGACCGGTCTGAAGAAGTTCAACCAGTCGAGTGTCAGTGCCAACCCACCCGCGTCTGGCGTGGTCCACCGTTAACCGCCCGTTGAACAACCATGACCTAGAGCCATCACGCGTGCCACTTGCTGCGCCAGTGCCGTATTTGACGAGGGGAGCACAGCACTGGCAGAGCCGTGGCACCCAAAACGTGGTGGCGTGGGCATCGTTCAACTGGCTGTTAGCACGGCCGAACGCTCTGCCGGTTTACTCCAGCAGCGCGACGATGTCCGGACGATTCCAATGCAGGGCGAATTCCCGCGCGTTGATGGACTCGTCAATCTTGTACTCGTAGCTCACGCCGGTATCGATTCCTGCCGCGATGAGCAGGCGGGCGATTTCAGTGTGACCGGCGTAGATGGCGCTGAACAGGGGATTGCGTTCCAGTTCGGACGTGTCGAGATGGGCTCGTTGCTCCAGCAGGTATTCCACGACGCGGAGATGCCCCTTGGATGCTGCTCGGTTGAGCGGCGTGCCCCCGGTGATGCCCCCGACGGCGTCGATGTCGCTGCCTAGTTCCACCAATGTGCGCGCCGCTTCCAGATGTCCATACGTAGCGGCCACATGCAGCCACGTACCCAAGACGGTCATGGTCTTGAGTCGCGCAGGCTCGGCTGAGATCAGCACGGAGATCGTGGCGACGTCGTTGATTTTGACGGCCGTCAGCAGATCCTGGATTTGGCGTTGTTCATCCGTTTGCATCGCGGCAAGTCCTGCGTCTGCGGTCGTAAATCCGGGCCCCTCGCGACGTCGGTCTGGCGAGAGACACGAGGCCCGCCCCGTGAGCGTGAGTCGCGAACAGCCTGCGGAAGAGTGCCACAGATTGTGGGCGGGCGTCGGCAGTGTGGCTACTTGTCCTTCTCTTTCGCCCAGGAGTCCTTCAGGGTGACCGCCCGATTGAATACCAGTGCATCCGGGCGACTGTCGCGCACATCCGGCACAAAGTAGCCCAAACGTTCAAACTGCACTGGAGCAGCCGCAGTCGCAGCCGCCAGTGCGGGTTCCAGCTGTGCCTGCTGGACGACGGCCAGCGAGGCGGCGTTGATGTAGTCCTTCCAGTCTGCACTCTCGGGCACGTCGCCAAGGTCTTCCAGCGTGAAGAGGTGGTCGTACAGCCGGACTTCGGCGGGCACGGCGTGCTCCGCGGAGACCCAATGCAGCGTGGCTTTCACCTTGCGGCCATCGGGTGCATCGCCGCCGCGCGTCAGCGGGTCATAGGTGCAGTGCAGCTCCGTGATGTTGCCCGCGGCGTCTTTGATCACTTCCTGACAGGTGATGAAATAGCCCCACCGCAGCCGCACTTCGCGACCGGGTGCCAGCCGGAAGAACTTCTTCGGCGGGTCTTCCATGAAGTCGTCGCGCTCCAGATACAGCTCGCGGGTAAACGGGACTTGCCGCGTGCCAGCCGCAGGATCTTCCGGGTTGTTGGTCGCGGTGACATATTCCGTCTGACCGGCGGGGAAGTTGGTGAGCACCACCTTGAGCGGATTGAGCACGGCCATGCGCCGCTCGGCACGCTGGTTCAGGTCGTGTCGCAGCGCGTTCTCCAGGACGTGCATGCCGGTGAGGCCATTGTACTTGGTGACGCCAATCTCGCTGCAGAAGTTGCGGATGGCGGCGGGTGTGTAGCCCCGGCGGCGCAGGCCGCAGAGCGTCGGCATCCGCGGGTCATCCCAGCCGCTCACCCGGTGTTCGCGCACCAGTTCCAGCAGCTTCCGTTTGCTCATCACGGTGTGAGAGAGGTTCAGCCGCGCGAATTCGTACTGGTGGGACGGGAAGATGCCCAGTTGCTCAATGAACCAGTTGTACAACGGTTTGTGGTTTTCGAATTCCAGCGTGCAGATGGAATGCGTGATGGATTCAATGGAATCGCTTTGCCCGTGGGCGAAGTCGTACATGGGATACAGGCACCACTGATCGCCGGTGCGGTGATGGTGGGCATGCCGGATGCGATATAGCACCGGGTCGCGCATGATCAGATGGGGCGAGGCCATGTCGATGCGGGCCCGCAGCACATGCTCGCCATCGGCGAATTCGCCGGCGCGCATCCGTGCGAACAGATCGAGGTTCTCGGCGACCGACCGCTGACGATAGGGGCTGGCCTGGCCGGGTTCGGTCAACGTCCCCCGCTGACGCCGGATATCTTCCAGCGACTGGCTGTCCACATACGCCACTTCCTGCCGGATGAGTTGGCAGGCGAAGTCGTACAGTTGCTCAAAATAGTCGGAGGCAAAGAACAGGGCGTCCCACTGGAAGCCAAGCCAGCGGATGTCTTCCTGAATGGACTCGACGTATTCCGTGTCTTCGGTCGTGGGGTTGGTGTCGTCGAAGCGCAGGTTGCAGCGCCCGTGAAATTCGCGTGCGATGCCAAAGTTCAGGCAGATCGACTTGGCGTGCCCGATGTGGAGGTAGCCGTTGGGCTCGGGGGGAAACCGGGTCTGCACGCGGCCGTTGTGCGTCCCTGCGGCCACGTCGGCCGCCACGATCTCGCGAATGAAGTCCCGGGGGAGTGTGTCCGCATCAGCCATGCTGGGAAGTTCTTCTCAAAAAGAGATCACCGGTGACCCGCGGCGCCTCTCGAAGTCTGGTTCGAGGAGGGGAGCGGGAAGGTCTTGCCCCGCCCCAGAGTCAGTCGCTCCCAAGAGTCAGTTACCCCCCAGAGTCAGTCACACAGGGGGCTTTGTCACTCGCGAGCCAATTGCCAGCCAGCCCGAGACTCTCGAGAACCAGACGCCCGCGGGGGACGGCAGGTTCGGCGGGAACAGTGTAGCGACGAAGCGGACTTTTGGCGTGATCGAAACGGAAGGTCGCGGTTGTGGAGCGACTTACGTCAAATCATGCCTGCAGATCAAGACCTGACAAGGCCATTAGCCGGGGATCCGAGCCAGCGACCGGTCGATGCGGTCCAGCACCCGGGCCGGGCCCAGAATTTCCAGCGCCTCAAACAGGCCGATCCCCTGTGCTTTTCCTGTGGTGGCGACGCGCAGGGCGTGGACCAGATTCCCCACCGGCACGTCGCGGGCGGCGACAAACGCATGCAAGCTGGTGTCGAGGGTCTGTCGATCGAACGTGGTGAGATCGGCCAGTGTGGTCCGAAAATCCCGCAGCAGAGCGACCGATTCCGGTTTGGAGGTCAATCGCTTCTCGAAGGCTTTCTCGTCCCACAGAAAACTCTCGGGGGCGACGAAAAATTCGTCCAGCCGCAG
>JBGSIP010000088.1:0-2123 GCA_041742495.1 Planctomycetaceae bacterium | reverse complement strand
ACGCCGCTGAAGGACCGCATTGGTTCGGTCATTCGCACGCACTACCCGCTGACGCGCGAACTCGGTATGCGCATCACGCGGGAGAATGCCTGGCGCGACCGTGGAGGCGTCGCAGTATTTGTCCCGCAATATGTCGAGGCGGTGGTGGAAGAGATCTCTCGGCTGGCTCGCATCAGCCCGCATGTGAACCAGGCGTCGGGAGTCAGCGTGCGGATGTCGGTGGCCAACTTGGAGAATGCCATTTCCAATGCCGAGCGCCGGGCCATTCTGCACGGTGCCACACACACTGCGGTGCGAATCAGTGATCTCGCGGCGATTGCTCCGGGTGCCCGCGGCAAGATGGAGTTGAGCCTGTCCGAAGATGTGGGTGAGGAAGATGGCCTCGTGCAGCGGATTGTCTCTGAAGCCATCAAAGTCATCTTCGACGAGCACCTCGAAGCCAAACAGTTCAAGTCCGTGGTCGAGTATCTGGAAACGGGGAACAAGCTGCGCACCGACGACCGCCTGCCGGCGGGTGCCGCCTTGGAGGCAACTGGCGTGGCACAGGTGCGGGGCTTCCGGGGGCAACTGGAAAAGTTGCTGCCGGAACTGGTTGGCGAGGGTGCCGCAACAGAATTGCGAGACGAATTGCTGGTAGGGCTGGCGGAATTTGTGCTGGAAGGGCTGTACTCCCACAACCGCTGCAACAAGTCCTCTCAGCGCGGCCAATCGCAGTTTGGCTGAACGTGAGGAGCCCATCGCGCTGGGCCAGCGGGACATCAGGGAAGCAGAAGGTCCAGCAGCTTGCCAGTCGGCTGAAGAACCATCCGCGAATTTTTTGCCACGACGCAGTGTGTCACTCCGGGGAAGGTGATGCCGCAAAGAGCAGCAACCCCTCAGGGAGCGCGAGCGTCACTCGCCAATGCTGCGCGGAGATTCCGGCGGGAACAAAGGATGTTCGGGCAAATTCTCAAACAACCCCATTGAATCATGGCGCTGGCGGTAAGCTTCCAACGCCTCGGCAATCTGACGCAGATTCTGCCTGCATCTTTCCCGCTGGGCAGCGTCGAGGGCCTGATGTGCCGCAAACAGAATCCATGCCCCTCCCAGTGAGCACGCCACCACAATCAGGCCCCACCCGATCGCCTTCTGTTCAAACTCCACCCAAGTCAGACATGGGACCATCTGGCAATCCTCCTCACGAAAGTGGCACAACCAAGATTCAGGCGCAACAACAAGGCCAGTGCACATTTGGAGTCTAACCTGCAGGATCTGTCCTCCGAAAGCAGCGCCTTGCATGTCAGAAAGCCGCGAAATGGGGCGGGAGGCCACACTGGATCTGAGCGTAGCGAGGCCCAGTGAAACAAATGTCGGCACCTCACGCCTGGCAAAACGCAGGGTGTTCGGATCGTGCTGACGGTTGCGTAACGCATCAGGGCGATGAGATCCTTCACGACCGTGAACATGAACTCGCCAAGTCGAGACCCTTCGATTCGATGACTCGTCGCGACAGTATTAGCCAAATATTGTCATTTACTTTGTGCGATTCCCATTCGGTCGGATCGGGGCCAATGTCGAGGTTTTGGCGGGTGATTCTCCTGATTGCGCCCGACTGGACCGTTCTGTTTTGTGGCCCAATAGCACGGGCGTGAAAGCTAAACTGGGTACGCCTCTTTTTGCCGTCGCTTTGACGCGTCAGTTGGGCCGCCTGCCGACCTCCTGCGGTGCAATTTGCTAGATCCGCAAACCCGGGTACTTGTTGAAGAACGCGCCAATCAACCTGACAGCAGCGCCACCCGCGGCGACGCATTGCGCTGACCAACGTGCAACAAAATGCACGATGACATGTGTTGACACCGTGCCCCTTGGCGGATCGACTACATCGGTGCAGATCGGCGACTCGGATCGAAAAAGCACTTCGCGCTCGACGAAGGTGATCGTTCCCAAGGAGAACATCGATGGCAGAGCAGACACGTCTGGTTGCGATGTCGGTCGCCGAGGCTTCTCCGGCGCGGGTCGCGCAGATTTACAAATGCGGTTGCGGCGGGCAGCGTGAGCATGATCGCCCCTGTCCGGCCTGTGCGGCCAAGCGGCGTGCCTCTGTCTTGCGATTGGCCACTGGCCACGCATCCCGGACGGTTCCG
>JBGSIP010000087.1:0-4691 GCA_041742495.1 Planctomycetaceae bacterium | reverse complement strand
ACTCACCCCGAATACAATCTCCCCGACGACAATTTCCAGGCCAACAACTACCAAGTCAAATCCGCACTCACCAGGCAACTGACCAATCACCGCGTGCTTCGCGGACACACGCAGCGGCATCTGGCAGGACGCAGAACTCATGTTTGAACTGAATCGGCGAGACATCCTCCGCCAATCCGCCTGTGGCATGGGCCTGTTGGGACTCGCCAACGTCTTGGGTGCCGGCACGGCCACCGCGCAAGCGGCCCCTGCCTCGCCGATGCGCGCCACCCAGCCCCCGTTTGCGGCACGCGCCAAGCACGTCATTCACATCTTCCTCAACGGCGGTGCCTCGCAGGTCGATACCTTCGACCCCAAGCCGCTTCTCTCCCGCTACGAAAACAAGTCGCTGCCGCTCGAATCGGGCAATCTCAAGACCGAACGCAAAACGGGCAACGCCTTCCCCTCCCCGTTTCGCTTCTCTCGCTATGGGGAAAGTGGACTCGAAGTCAGCGAACTGTTCCCGCACGTCGGACGTTGCGCAGACGAATTGTGCGTCATCCGCTCGATGTACGCCGACGTCCCCAATCACGAGCCCTCCCTGATGCTCATGAATTGCGGAGACGCCCGCCTCACACGACCCAGCATGGGAAGCTGGGTCACCTATGGCCTGGGCACAGAGAATGAAAATCTGCCCGGGTTTGTCGTCTTGTGCCCCCAGGGCATGCCCATCAAGGACTCCGCCAACTGGAGATCGGCGTTCCTCCCCGGCATCTATCAGGGGACGTATATCGACCCGGAGAACCAACAGGTCGATCAGTTGATCAGCAATGTTCGCAATCCCCGGTTGACCACCACGCAACAGCAGCGGCAGCTTGAACTGCTGCGTTCGTTCAATCTCGATCACCGCGCCTTGCGCCGGGAAGACGACCCCCTCGAAGCTCGGATTCAGACCTTTGAGCTCGCCTATCGCATGCAAATGGAAGCTGCGGATGTGTTCGATCTCTCTCAGGAGCCCGCACACATTCATCAGCTCTATGGTAGCGGTGTCCACGCCCGGCAGTGTCTTATGGCCCGCCGACTGGTTGAACGGGGTGTCCGCTATGTGCAATTGTGGCATGGCGAAGGCCAGCCATGGGACAGCCACGACAAGATCGAATCGGCCCACCGCAAATTGGCCAAGGAGTGCGATCAGCCCATCGCCGCCCTGTTGACCGACTTGAAGCAACGCGGACTGCTGGACGATACACTCGTCATCTGCGGTGGCGAATTTGGACGCACCCCTGTGGTCGAACTCCCCACTCCCGGTGCCAATCAGGGCACCTCCGACGGGCGGGACCACAATCATTATGGCTTTACGGTCTGGCTGGCCGGCGGAGGCTGCCGCGCGGGAACGGTCGTCGGGGCCACCGACGAGTTCGGTTTCAAAGCGGTCGAAAATCGCGTTCACGTGCATGACCTGCAGGCCACCGTGCTGCGACTCCTCGGCTTCGATCACGAGCGTCTGACCTACCGCTTCGCCGGCCGCGACTTCCGGCTGACCGACGTACACGGCCGCGTCATTCCCGACCTCATGGCATAACTGCCCGTCGGAAGACAATCTGAAGCGATGATGTGTGCCACTGGCTTCGGCAGTGTCGTCATGCACGATGGAAGAACAACACTGGCAAAGCCAGTGGCACCAAGGGCGGTGCTGTGTGGGCCTCGTTCAGCAGGCCGAACAGTCGCCGGCAGCCCGTTCTCTGCTCACCGCTCAGTGTTCGCCACGCGACATCCCCCTATCGCCCGGACGCAGATTGCGGCTGACTGGCTGCCTGCATTCGCTGCAGCGTCTGCAAACTACGCTCAATTTGCGTGAACAGCCAGAATGCCAGCACGAATCCGACGGCTCCCGTCGCGCTCAACGTGACCAGTGCAAATCGATTCGCGGGAGTCACAATCGACAGTGCAGAAACTGTCAGCATCGGCACCACAGCCGCCAGACACAGACTCACCTTGAGCGCCGCCGTGATTCGCGGCAGCTCGACTTTCGCGACCGCCGCAGGATCACTCTGCATCAGTCGCGGTACAAACGCGTTCGCCGTCAGCCCGCACACCAGCAGACACGGGTATGCCACCGCAATCAGGCCGCAGATCGTCAGCGAAATGAGAAAGTGCACCCCCGACTCCAGCGGGAACGTTCCGCTCATCATTGTCAGGCTGATCGGATAGACAATCCCGGCAATCAACCAGGCACCCAGCACCACGGCCCCGCAAATTTCGGCCATCCGCCCCATTACGTACACCCCACGTTCACGCTCGCCGACATTGCGACAGCGCTGACGGATCAGCCGGAGTGCCGGCCGCAGCAGCCACAGCGCCAGCGCCACACTGCCGGGAAACGCAATCGCATTGACGACCGACTGCAAGTTCCAGAACGAAGGCAGCCAGGTGCCCTCTGCAAATCGCGCCACAATCTCATTGCGATTGTAGGTGTAGTTGAACATGGCCGCCGGAATATTGGGCAGCACAAACGCAGCGGTCATCCACGCCGCAGGAAAGCGTGCCGCCAGCGCTCGCCAGCCATGACGGCTCTGACGCAGCATCGCAATCACCTGCGGGTCCGTCCCCAGTTCCAGTCGCGCGGCGAGATCCGCCCCGGACGTCAATCGCTGTTCGCGATCAAACACCAGCGTTTGCAGCAGCGCTTCACTCAGGGGGTGATCGGGAAAACGTGCGCGCTGCCGCAGCGACAACGTCCGCCGGGTCGCCAGCATGGCATCAATGGTTTCGCCCCAGTCGCCACGAAACTCCTCCGCCGGAAAGGGGCGTTCCCCGTGCAGCAATTCCCACAGCACGACCGCCAGCGAATACAGGTCCGACCGCGCGTCAATCGCCCCGATGCCAGCCCGGTTGCCCGGTCGAAATGCCAGCAGTTGCTCGGGCGACATATACGCGAGGCTGCCACCAAAAAACGCCTCTGCGGTGGAGCCATCGAGTGCTGCTGCATAGCTGATATTGAAGTCAGCCAGCCGCGGCGCAGCATCAATTCCCAGGAGCACATTCGCCGGTTTGATATCGCGATGCAGCACGCCACGGGAGTGTGCGTGCGCCAGTCCTCGGGCCATTTGCGCCCCCAGACGCGACACCGTCTGACACCAGTCGGCGTGCCGTAGCCAGTCACGCGCGTGCGAGCTACCGGGAATCATCTGTCCGAACAATTGCAGTTGACCATCGACGCAAGCCAGCAGATCGCGACCGCCCCGTTCCTGAGCTCGGCGGCCCGCCACCGCTTTGATGACACCCGCCAGCGTCCCCCCCGGCATGAATTCCGTATACAGCAGTCGCAATTCCGGTTCGCTCAGCCTGCGCTGATCGAACACCCGCACGATCCCCTCGTGATCCATCTGGGCCAGCACCTGCGGCTCGTCATCGCCGCGGTCCCCGGTGACTTTGAGCGCCACCGTTCGTTGCATCGACAACTGCCGCGCCAGATACACGCAGCCAAACGCCCCTTCACCCGCCTTTTGTACAATCTGAAAGTCGTCCACAATCTGGCCCGGCTGATACACGGGCAGATCTTGCACCGCTCCGCGCCGCGAACGGGTCATCGAGACCGACGACCCCACGAGATCGCGCAGCTCCGTTTCAAATTCGGGAAATCGAGCCAGACAATCACGCGCGGCCGACTCCTCGCTGGCGGCAGCTCGCGCGTGATACTCGTCGTAGACCATCTCAATCGGCACTTGCCCGCCGATGCAGATCTCCGGGAACTCCGCTGCGTACCATTCCAGCAGGCGCGGCGACGCGCCTCGTTTCCAGCGCTGCTCCAGATCGACCTTGACCAGTTCGCGGGCCACCAGCGCTCGCAGGCCGGCCGGCTCAACAGGCAAGAAGCGATCCAGTTGCGGAGGATCACCAGCACTCCGCCACGCCGCTTCCAGCGCGCGTGTGCGACGAACCACTTCGTCCCAGACGGCTTCGCCGTAGTCGAGCGTCAGCCGCCCCGGCATCGCTGCCACGTCAGCCATGCGTCCACACTACCCCATCCGCCGAGTTCGTGCCCACCACAACCATGATCGCCCAGCGGCAGGCTTCCTGGCAACTCTGCGGTATCCTCTCCCTCAGCCCACTGAGATACTGCCCCGCGCGGCCAGCATTGGAAACGGCGCTAATAGGCTCCGTTCGTGCCGAACATCTCCAGTTTGGAGGGTCTGGGACGCCGACGAACCGAGTCGTCAGGCTGGCCCGTCACTCGATGAAATTCATCTGGAGTCCGGCGGGTCGGTAGAAAATCCTTGGTCGCTCGCGACCACTCGGCGAGCGCGTTCGTCAATTCATCGCGGACCTGGGCGTAGGCCGGGTCCGTGTATACGTTGTGGAATTCTCCAGGGTCCCGTGCCAGGTCATACAGCTCCCATGCTGGCCGCGTCGGCTCGAAACACCGACTCTGTTCCGGCATCAGCGCCCCTGCAGCGAACAGTCGCTGCATCGTCAGCCAAGTGGGACTGCGGCCCGCATCGGCCGGCGGAGTCTGCGGCAGATCCACATAGTCGTTGCGAATGAGCCGATAGCGGGTCGACCGGACTGACCGGCCGTGATCCTCAAAGTCGTGCCAGTGATCTTCCGAGAAGGCATAGTCCCGCACACTGGCCGACGGACGCTCCAGAATCGGCCGAAAACTCACCCCTTCCCACTCCCCAGCAGTCACCTCCACGCCAGCCAGATCCAGC
>JBGSIP010000086.1:0-8010 GCA_041742495.1 Planctomycetaceae bacterium | reverse complement strand
GGTCTCCGACGGCGTTGACGCTGCGGGGCGAAGAGCCACGCCGTGGGCGGATTGCGTGGGAAATGCTGCACTCGGGCGACTGGGTGATGCCGACCGAACAACATCAGCCACGGTTGACTCGCCCGCCGATGCACTATTGGCTGATTGCCGCCTCCGGCTGGCTGCTGGGGGATGTGAACGAACTGGCCGTGCGTCTGCCGAGTCTGGTGGCGGTGATTTTGACGGCGGGACTGTTGTACTGGTATTGCCGCTACTGGATCAGCCCGTGGGGGGCCAGTTTGGCGGCGCTCGCCTATGCGACGTTTGGGCAGACACTGCAATTGGCGCACTTGGGCGAAAGCGAGTCGGCCTTTGCCCTGTTTCTCGCGGGATCGTTGATGGTGTGGCATCGTGCGGCGGCTGCTGGGCCCCCGTCGGCGGCCGCGTGGTCGATGTCCTATCTACTGCTCATGGCGGCGACTTACACCAAGGGGCCGCAGGCACCGGTTTATTTCGTCGCGACGGTCGGACTGTGGCTGTTGTTCACGCGGCAGGTGGGGTGGCTGTTTTCGCGGGCCCATCTGCTGGCGTGCGGTGTGGCGCTCTTGGCCATCGTCGCGTGGCATGGCCCGTATGTGCACAGAATGGGCTGGTCGGGTCTGTGGGTACTGTATGTGAGCGAAACCAGCAAGCATGTGGCCACGACATCGTGGCTGGAGTTCTTCACGCATTTCGCCCTGTTCCCGGTCGAGGTCTTCGCGGGCTGCCTGATGCCGTGGTCGCTGTGGCTGCTGGCATTCGCGCAGCGACGTTTTGCGCTGGAAGTGGTTGAGTCACGGAGTGCTGTGCGATTCTCTGCTTTGGCTGTGGCGGTCGCGTGGCCGACGGTCTGGCTGGCGCCGGATGGCAATTCCCGTTACCTGATGCCGCTGTATCCGTTTCTGGCGGTGCTGGTCGGGGTGGCCGCGGATGTCATGCTTCGCGCACACGGGCCTTCCTTGGCCGACCGACTGTGGCAACGGTTGCGCATTTCTTATTGCGGATTGGCGTGCGCTGTCGCTGTCGTCACGCCAGTCCTGATGGGATGGGGACCGGAGGTGGTGCGGGAGGTTCTGACACAATCGCTGATGGGACCAGTGATCACGGTGGCCGCGCTGGCCACGGCAGTTCTGTGGTGGTGGCTGCCGGCAATCAGCCAGCCCACTCCACTACCGCGCTGGGCGACGACGTTGACGATAGGTGCCTGTGCGGGTGGCTTGTATCTGGGTCCAGTGACGGCGTTGCTGTCACATCGCGCTACGTCCGCGGCCATGGACGTGGCGGCGATACGCAAAGAACTGAACGTGTCCGGTGCCACAAACTCGCTGGTGAGTCTTGGCCGCAATCATCACCTGTTTACGTTCTACTGGGCCCAGCCAATGCCGATGCTCAGTGACGCGGAAGCCGTCGCCCAGATCAAGGCCGGAGATGTGTTTTGCCTGCACCACTGCCGGGCCGACCAACCGTTTCGAGAACTCCCCTTTCACTGGGAACTACTGGCCGTCGTCAACTGCGATCGCAATGTTCGCCCGGTTCCCTACGATGTGGTGGCAGTCGGGCGCAGGCTGCCGGCCGTTGCAGAGTCCATAGCCGATGCCGACGAGCGGTCGCCCGCGCGACCAGCCCCTCTGCCCCTGGCGCTGGACATGTTGTCGGCCACGACACGGCGTTAAGATTGGTGACTGCAGCCCGAGCCCGATGCGTCGGTCCGTGGAGCACGGGCAGGGGCTCTGAAAGGTCACACGCATGAATGGCTGGATGAAGACGGCGGGAGTCGTGGGTGCCGCAGCGGTGGGCCTGGGTGCCTGGGCCGCGCATGGCCTGCCTGAGATCATTCTGCAGTTGTATGCCGCTGCGCCAGCCAAGCCGTTTCTCGGAGGCGAGATTTCAGCGGCAGAGAAGTATCTTGCAGACTTCCGCACGGGGGTGTTGTATCACCTCGTGCATGCGGTGCTCCTGGCGGTCGTGGCGACGCAGATCGCCGCCGAGCGAGGACGCAAGACAGCGGCGGGAGTGACGGCTGCGAGCAACGCGCGGCGCTCCCGCTGGCTGAACATCACCGCGAGTGCCCTGCTGGCGGGGATCGTGTTGTTTTCAGGATCGCTGTATCTGCTGGTCCTGCTGAAACTCCCCTTGCTCGGAGCTGTGACTCCGCTGGGGGGTGTCTCGCTGATTGTGGGGTGGCTTTGCTTTGGGCTGGCGACCGCAGCGAGCAACGATTGAAGCAGTTTCCGCCCGCAGTCGCCCAATCCGGTGGCGAGCGAACCGCAATCGCGCGTCACGAATTCAACGTGCCTGCCTGCCGACACAGCCGCCGTGGTCGAGCAACGGGAGGGCACCGCGGCAGGACGCATCAGGAGCGCTGCGAGAACAACGGGTTGCCCAGCAGTTCCATGGCCTTGCGGACGTCGGGATCGGTCAGCAAGTCGGCGGGCGAATATTTGAGGGGTGCCTCGGCATCACGCTCGACGGTAAAATCGGGTTCCAGGCCCACGCCCCCATACCAGCCATCGTTGGGGGAGTAGAACTTGGCCGTGGTGACCTTGAGGCCCGTACCGGCTCCCGCCTGGAAGATGCTTTGCACGGACCACTTGCCGTACGTCTTGCGACCAACCAGCAGGCCGCGATCGTGATCGTGAATCGAGCCAGCGCACAGTTCGCTGGCGGAGGCACTGTTGCCATCAATCAGCACAATCAGCGGCACGTCCCACGTCCCCTGCCGATTGGCACTATACCGCCAGTTTTGGTCCTGCGTGCGGCCACGCGTGGTCACCAGTGTTCCTTCGCCAATGAAGCGATCCAACACTTCCACAGCGGCGGGCAGCAGGCCGCCTGGATTGCCGCGCAAATCCCACACCAGCGATTTCATCCCCTGATCACGCAGACTCACCAGAGCAGCATCCAGTTCCTTGACAGTACTGTCCTGAAAGCCCGCCATGCGGACATAGCCGATGCCTGCAGCGGAATCGAGCATGCAGACGGTGGGGATGGCCTTCACCGTGACACTGCGACGGGTGAAGATGTTGGTCCGGGCCAGACCTGTCGTGGATTGCAGCCATTCCAGTTTGACTTGTGAACCGGTCAGCCCCCCCAGCAGATTGGCGGCTTCGTCGGTTGTCATTTCGCGGCAGTCGTGACCGCCGATGCTCGTGACAAAGTCGCCCGATTCCAGTCCCCCTTCCTGAGCGGGGCTCTCGGGAATCACGTTCACCAGCAACACGCCTTTGCCCGCTTCGGCCCGCATCTCGATGCCCAGACCAACGAACTCGCCGTGAATGTTGTTGTACAATTCGTCCAGCTTGCCCGGTGTGAGGTACCCGCTGAATTCGTCCAGGGCATTGCAGCCGCCAAAGACGTATTCCATCACCACCACGTTTTCGCTCAGCCCCAGACGCTGCTGCGCCAGACGGGCGACTTCAGACACCGTGCCGCGAGCGCCGGCTGTGCTGCCGACCGGGCGATTCCAGTACTGCGTCTTGAGCAGCGAGCGGAATTCCGCGACGCGCGGATCATCCCCACGCAGACTGTTCGCCGTGAGAAACTTTTCGTTGTTCAGCGCCAGGAACAGGCTTTCGGTGCCGTGGGCCACGAAGAACGACGTGCTCAGTTCTTCGACGTAGTACCGGTTGATCTTGCCGATGATTTCATCCAGCAGGGCATACGCTTCGTCGCGTGGCACCGTCAGCAGTCGGGAGGCGTAGCTTTTGTCGGTGTAGCGGCGATCCACCTTGAAGTGAATTTTTGCGCGGCGGAGCCCATATTCGATCTCCGGGCTCTCTGGCCACTGCTCGCTGCAGTCTTTGTAATGGTCGATCGCGTCGAGCCAGCGGCGGGAGCGTTCGAGATCGGCACCGGTGAGAATGGCCTGACGCTCGTCCTGGCTCATGTCTCGCGCGGGGGGCGCAGCGGCGGCGGGCAACAGTTGCGCGGGGAGGCAGTACAAGCCTGCCACCACTGCGGCTGCAAACCAGAATCGTCGGAACGCCAACATCTCAATCCCCTTGTGTCCGGCCTTGTGGGAGCAAGGCTGGTTTGCCAACAGTGGCTGCGATGACAATTCGCGCGTGTCCACACGGAGGCAAGCGGCAGTACGCCATTCGCGAGACTTCGGTACATCGTCCCCTCTCGGGCTACGACTGCGCCACATCTCACAGCGACCCGAGGTCACTGGTTTCTCAATGCGACCCTAGGTCACAGTGGGCAACGTGTCAAAAAATTGAAAGCCTGCAACGGCGGAAAAGGTGCTACAACCGGACAGGTAACCCACAGCACGTCCGATTGTGCCGGGCACACAAGATTGACCCTTGACGCTGGGCAATCCGCTTGTCGCGGTCGCACGCAGGTTCTGCGGCGTTGCAAGCGCAATGTCCGGCCAAGTCTGACGGTTGCAGCGAGTTGCCGGCCTCCGGCCGACGCGCGGCAACGCCTGGTCGTACTTGCGGCGCGTGGTGCGAACCGCAGCAGACAAAGGGTCGCCGTGACAAGTCCGGCGGGCTACAGGATGGCGGCGGCCTTCACGTCGATGCCCTTGAGCGCCATCTTGAGCTCTTCCACGTTGGGGCTGACTTCAAACGCCGTCGCTCGGCTGACAAATTCCTTGTCGATGAAGAACTTCAGACTGTCGTTGAAGAGCTGCATGCCTTCATCGCGACCGATGCGGATCGCGGCAGCCAGCTTACCATCCTGTTCTTCCAGCACTAGCTTGCGCACCGTGGGGTTGAACCGCATGATTTCCAGAATGGGCACGCGCGAAGGGGAGTCCATGATGGTGGGGAGCAGCTTCTGCGCGACAATCGCTTTCATGTTGAAGGCCATACTGCTGCGCAGCGCCTTGTGCATGTCCTGCGGAAACAGGTCGAGAATACGTCCAATCGTGGAGGGGGCCGTCGACGCGTGAATGGTTCCAAACACCAAGTGACCCGTTTCGGCGGCGTGTAGGGCCGTTTCGAAGGTTTCCTGGTCACGCATTTCGCCCACGAGCATGACGTCGGGGTCCTGCCGCACCGCATGCTTCATCGCAACCTGGAAGTCAACCACATCACTGCCAACTTCCCGCTGGTTGATCAGGCACTTATCCCCCGAGTACACGAATTCGATGGGGTCTTCGATGGTCAGGATGTGCTTGCGATAGTTTTGATTCATCCAGTTGAGCATCGACGCAATGGTGGTCGATTTGCCCGAGCCGGTCACGCCGGCCAAGAGGACCATCCCCTGGTCATACTTGCACAGCTCTTCCATGACGGGCGGCAGGTTGAGCTTTTCGAACGGGGGAATCGACCGTTCGATTTTACGAGCCACCAGCCCCGGTTTCCCCAACTGCAGGAACATGTTCACACGGAACCGCCACGTTTCGCCCTCATGCTCGCAGACGTAGGCATAGTCGGCCCCGCCCGTGTGATCGAAGATGCCCTTCGTGCGCGCATCCATCATCGGTGAGAACAGTTCCCACATTTTGTCGTCTGTGATCGGCGGCATTTGCAGTTCGCGCAGGGCCCCCTTGACGCGAAAAATGGGGGGCTTGCCCACCTGCATGTGCAAGTCGGACCCCTTGTGCACAATCATCAGGCGAAAAATCTTGTCGATTTCCTGCTCAGCGGCGCTGACTCCGGACGCCTTCGGCTTGCGGGCGAACGGGCCAGGAACACTCATATCGATCGGCTTGGCCGCATAACCGCCCATGTGGGACATCCTGAGAAAGCGTGCAAGTGGTTCAGTGGGAACGGGTTGCGTGCCATCGCGCCAGGCTGTCGTCCGGCGGGCAGGCAACGATCGCCGTGTATTGTGCCCCGCGGGTCCGGCGGAATTCAAGGGGACGCCCGCGGCGGCTGGCCAGTCCACGGCAGGCCCAGCGGCTAGTCGTTCGCCTCGCCGCACCAGGCGGTGATGAGGGCTGCGGCGCGCTGTTGCACGGCCTGCCAGGTGGCGTGATCGGTTTTCAGCCGGGCAAGATTCTTCATCGTCAACGCCATGCGAGGATTCCGCTCGAAGGCGGCGGAGTGGCGATCGAGAAAATGCCAATACAACGTGGAAAACGGGCAGGCTCGGTCGCCCGTTTTGTCGCGATAGTCGTACACGCAGCGTCCGCAATAGTTGCTCATCTTGTGGATGTACTGCCCGGTGGACACATAGGGCTTGGTGCCGACGACTCCGCCATCGCCATATTGGCTCATCCCCAGCGTGTTCGGCAGAGAAACCCAGTCGATGGCGTCCAGATACATCGCCATGTGCCACTGGTGAAACGTCAGCGGATGCACGCCCAGCAGCAGTGCGAGATTGCCGAGCACCATCAGCCGCTGAATGTGGTGCGTATAGCCATGCTGCAACACGTTCTGCATAGCGTCCCGCACACAAGCCATGTCGGTCTGGCCGTCCCAGTAGAACGCGGGGAGTGCCCGCTGGTGGTTCAGCGCATTGAGTTCGGCATACTCGGGCATCCGCAGCCAGTACACGCCGCGGACGAATTCTCGCCAGCCCAGGATCTGCCGAATGAAGCCCTCCACGCTGTTGAGTGGCGCGGTTCCCGCGCGATAGGCGGCCTCGGCAGCAGTCACGCACTCACGGGGACTGAGCAATTTGAGGTTCAAAGGAAAGGAGAGTCGCGAGTGGTACAGCACGGCTTCTCCCTGCCACATCGCGTCTTCATACCGTCCAAAGTTGGGCAGTTGCTCCCTGATGAACCAGTCAAGCAGCTTAAGTGCATCAGCTCGGCAAACCGGGAGAGAGAACTGCGCTAGCTCGCCAGGGTGATCTGCATAGCGGGCAGCCACGAGAGTGATGACCGCTTGCGAAACGGGATCGGGAACAAATCGGGGGGGCGGCACCAGACCCGGTGGTCCCCCTTTGGGAATGCGTTCGCGGTTGTCGTGGTCAAAGTTCCAGGCTCCCCCCTCGGGTTCACCGTCATCCGTGAGCAGAACGCATTCACGTTGACGCAGTCCACGGTAGAAGGTTTCCAGCAGCAGCCGCTTGCGATTCTCAGCAAACTCTGCGAAGTCTGTGTGGTCGCAGTAAAAGTGAGTGTCCGCGCGAATTTCCAGCGGCACGTTGAGGTCGGCGGCGGCCAGTTCAAGGTTGGTCTGCACGCGTAAATCGCCAGGCTGCACCACGATCAGCCGCTGTGGCTGCCAACGGGGAACCTGTGCCCGCAGGACGTCACCGTGAGACTGCCAGCGGTCCTCTGCCGCCGTGGGGGGCAGTTCGCGATAGTGGACAGATTTCCCGCTCGATTGCAGTTCGTCCCGAAAGTGCCGCATGGCTGACAAAAACATCGCGATGCGGAGCTTGTGACACCAGACGTGTTCTGTCTCGGAGGCCACTTCCGCCATCCATACGGCATCGCAGGCAGGGTCGAATCCGTTCCAGGCGGCGGAGTCGTGATTGAGCTGATCGCCGAGGACCAGGACCAGATTTCGGATGCGCATGGAAACTACGGCCCTTGTGATGCAGTCCCGAAGCTCCTCCGCTCCGCCGCGAGAAAGCCAGAAAACCCCGCCCGAGGGCTTTGTATTCGCTCATTTCTTCGCGGATAATCTCAGGGTCCGTCCGGGATGATTTGGGAAGCTTGGAGATCGGGTCGTCAAGCCACTGGCCGCCCGTGGCGGCGATGGTCTGGACGATATTCGCGGGATTCTCTCGTCAGCCAAAAGCAATTTTCGCTGCGATGGACGACACCGTGTGATTCTTGGGGGACGGTCAAGTCCGCGCAGGTTGACTGAACCTGTGGTCGCGGTGCCGCGATGCAGCCACCGCGGCACAGAATGCACGGCATTTGTAGCGTGATCTTGTTGTTGCACCTGTTCGCGGTTGATTTTCGGTGCCTGATTCTTTGCGGTCTGTCGCTGAGCGTGATCTTTTTGTTCCGTGGTCTGCATTTCTCCGCTGCTCATCTTCCCCCCGCGTGAAAGCGTGCCATGTCTGGTGCCAACGACAAACGTGCTGGAGACAAAACCGAGGCGATGCCGGCCGGGGCACTCGACAAAACCGTCGTGGACG
>JBGSIP010000085.1:0-5694 GCA_041742495.1 Planctomycetaceae bacterium | reverse complement strand
CCCCTCGGCCAGTTCACTCTCAGGTTGGAAAGTCCCCCTCGTGCCTCTCATCGGCAACAACGTCACCGAGCAAGACGTGCGCGACTTCCTCACCAGCCACGGGTACTTCGGCCGCAGCGCCATTTTTCATCAGCTCGAACTCGTCGCGATTGGTCGCCCCGGCTGGAGGCAGTTGTTTCACTTTGAAGTCACCGTCCGTCCGACGCCCGATTCGATTTCTGTCGAACCTAACAGCGATGACGGCGACGACGGTGATGACAGCGACGACCGTGAACCATCCGCCAGTCGCGAGGAGGTCCCCGCGCCCCGAACGGTAACGCGTTTGTGGGGTCTCGTCTTGGACGATGAACGCCATGCCACGCGGATCGAAGCGTTCGACAATCCCGCGCCCCGCGACGAACGCTCGCGCGAGCTGTCAACCGGCTTGCTCCATCGTGGCCGCACCGCTGATCTCCCCGCCCCCAGCCTGTTGTTTCTAGGTGGCTTGCTGCTGGCGATCGTCGTTGCGGTCGCCGCGGCCGTCATTGTCCGGAACGCCATGTGACGCCACGCCGGAGTCGCATCGCGCAACCAGACCACGATGTGGTGTGCTCACTGCGATCACCGGTTCGCTCGGCCAAGGAAACTACTCTGCGCGCTGATTGGTGCCCGCGGCCGGTGCGTCTGCACGTCGCAACGTCTGCCGGAAAAACCGGACGGTCGTCTCCATCACCGTCGGATCCTTGAAGCCTCCATGACCGGCGTTCTCCACGACGCGCAATTCAACCTTCACGCCACTCTCGGCCAGTGCCTTGGCAAACGTCTGGCTCTGTGCCAGCGGCACCAGGTCATCCGCGCTGCCATGTACGATGAAAAACGGCGGATCATCGGCCGAAACATAGCTGATTGGGCTGGCCGCCAGCGCCGCCTCGCGCCGTTCCTGCACCGGTCCGCCGATCAATAGTGATTCCGGGGAGTTCGCCGCGTCGTGATCGATCCGGCTATTCGGCCCCGACTGTGCCCCCATCGTTGTCAGGTCCGTCGGCCCGAACCAGTCACACACAGCCTGCACCCGGCTCGACACGCCCACACTGCCCAGCGATCCTTCTAAGGCTGTCACATCGCCAGTTGTCCCCAGCAGTGCCACGAGATGCCCTCCTGCCGAAGCTCCCCACACGCCGATGCGGTCTGGATCAATCCCGTAGTCCGTCGCGTGCGCCCGCAAGAACCGAATGGCCGCCTTGCAGTCTTCAATTTGCGCCGGAAACGGATCTGACCCAGTCAGCCGATAGTTGATGCTCGCCACAGACAGACCCGCTTCCAGCAGCGGGCGCACCTCCACGCCCCCCTTGTCCCCTGCGCGCCAGGCACCGCCATGCACATAGACCACCAGCGCACGTGGCTGGGCCGCAGTGGGCAACAGATAAAGGTCCAGTTTCTGCCGCACGTGACCATTTTCCACATACGGCACATCGCGCAACTGCCGCACGTTCTTGGACAACTCGCGTCGCCCTGGCTCATCTGCAGCGCGCTTCTCGTCTCCTGCCGGGGTGCCCCAGCGTGGAAACCGACGATGAAAGGCCGCGTCCTCTTCGCGAGTGATTTGACCATTGCCATCGCCATCCAGATCCGCAAATCGCTCTCGCAAGACGGGTGGCAGTTCTTCCTTGCTCAACCACCCATCGCGATTGCGATCCCACACATCAAATGGTTCCGGTTGCAAAAAGCCATTTTGCAGCCCCGACACTTGTGCGAATGCCACGGTGGTCACTCCGCACAGGCACCACCAGCAGCACAGGCCAGCCAGCGCCCAGCGCGCCAGCCCCGCTCGAGATTGAAACGCATGTGGAATGGCAGCGGAGGGCAAAGTCTGTTGGCCAGTGAGCGGCATGAATGACTCCAGTCAGCCACCGGGCGGGAGCCCGGCGGGGCGGGAAAGGACAGCAGGTGGGCACAAAACGGCGGGGTTCTCAGGCGGGTCATGTCCGGCCGGGCTGCGGCACACCAACCGGTTGTGTTCAGTGTGACCCGCGGCGGCAAGCAACATGACAGCATGGTTTGGCACATACCAGCATCAGCCAGATGTCCGTCTGTCTCCAACACCTGGCAGCAGCAAGACGATTGAGGCGGCGTGAAATTTGAGTTCAGAATCTCGACTGTGTCAGTTTGTCACACATGCCGCCACGTGCAAATCGCCCACTTCACGCAGTCCCGCCCGCCTCTGTCCTGTTCCTGTTTTTCGGCAGAACCGTCATCTTCCCGGAAACAGCGCCGGGTGGCGCGATCTACCGAATTCGACCCGGCGAGCCCCCCCATTGCCATCAAGTCGCCGCGCGACCCATGCCGATTCATTAGCCGGTTGGCAGGTGGCGAACAACGGCTGTGGATTCTCCCGGCCCAGTGAACGCAAACCAAATCCAGCAAACGATTTACTCGGTCGCCTCTGCCGTAAAGACGAGCCAGGGCGGACCATGACGATTTTTCGGCAGGAATGCGCGGAATTCCCATTCCTGTCGGGACTTAGGCGAAAAACTGTTGAGACAGTGACCGTTCCCGGGTAGGTTGTGAGGGCCGTCAGGGACTCTCATCTCCCGGTCGGCCCTGTGGTCCTTGGGTCCGTGGAACGGGCGCGACTGGCCACACCCCCCCAAGTAGCGTTGTGAAGCTCGACAGGTCGTTGAGCTGACAACTCGAAAGCCAAGACAGCTATGAATTATCACTTGCTGACCGGTGCCACCGGTCTGTTGGGCCGGTACCTGATGAAGGATTTGGCCCTCGCCGGGGTCCCGCTGGCAGTCATCGTGCGGGCGGGGCGGCGGCAGACAGCAGTCCAGCGGATCGACGCCATTCTCAGTTACTGGGACGATCAGCTTGGCACCCCGATCGACCGACCCAAGGTCATCGAAGGCGATTTGTGCCAATCCGATCTGGGCATGGCACCGCAGGACATCCAGTGGGTCGCTGAAAACTGCGACGCCTGCATTCACAACGCCGCCAGCCTGTCGTTCGTCACCACCGGCCGCGACGCCGAACCGTGGGTCTCCAACGTCGATGGCACGCGCAACGTCCTCGACGTTTGCCAGCAGGCCGGTATTCGCACGTTTCACCACGTCTCAACGGCGTACATCGCCGGTCTGCGCAATGGCATTTGCCGCGAAGACGAACTCGACGTCGGTCAGACCTGGGGCAACTGTTACGAAGAGAGCAAAGTCGAAGCGGAAAAAATGGTCCGTTCCGCCGACTACCTCGATTCCGTTACCGTGCATCGCCCCGGCATTATTGTCGGCGATGCAAAAACCGGCTTCACCAATACGTTCCACGGCTTCTACGCCGCGCTGCAACTGGTGCACACCATCAATCAGCAGTTAGAACCGCAGGCGGCTGGCCTCAAGTGCAGCAAGGACGTCCGCCTGAGCCTGACCGGCCTCGAAACCAAGAACCTCGTGCCGGTCGACTGGGTCTCCGCCGTGATGTCCTATGTCATCTCGCATCCGGAGCATCATCAGAAGACGTACCACCTCACGCCTCGGCACCCGGTCACCATGCGGCTGATCCGTGATGTGCTCGAAGGCGCTTCGGGATTCTACGGCACCTTCTTCATCGGTCAGGAAGAAATGCCGCAGCCGAACGATCTCGAACGGCTGTTCTACGAGAACATCCGGGTTTACAACTCGTACTGGCGAAAAGATCCGACGTTCGACACCACCAACACGCAGGCCGCCGCGCCCCACCTTCCCTGCCCGCATGTCGATTTCGACCTGCTCATGTTCCTGGCACGCACGGCCATCGACATGCGCTTCCAGTGGCGCGACAAGCTGATTGTCCCCGAACGCGAACGGGTTACCGCCTGATCGTCACGGCTCCACAGGAAATGTGAAGCCACCACGGTGTTCGTTTCAAAACTTCGCAGCCCTGTCAGAGCCATCCGACAGGGCTGCGGTTGCTTAACAACCCGTTCCATCGCCGTGGCCTGGAGCCTGCACGGGCTAAGCCGTGGATACCCGGCGAAGGCAACCTGGCCACCACCGGCCTCACACGGCTGCACCCCTCAGTCAATGGCTACGGTGTCGTGGCCACGACGCGGAACGTTCGGCGGCTTTCAAACGTGCGACCGTGCATGTCGGTCGAACGAACTTCCACGGTGTGCAGTCCCACCGGCAAATTGGCGGGCAGCGCCGCTTCCCACAGGTGATACACGCGTGAGGGCATGGGAGACACCCGCCACGTCTGTTCCTCCTTGGGCAGTGCCGCATGCGTCACCCTCTCCCGCTCCTGCGTCTCGCGATAGCGGCGATCCACGTTGACGGCATACGGCATGGCCGTCCACTCACTCACTCCCACCACGCGCATTTCCGTGATGGAGCGCTCGGATCCGTTGAACACGTTCACGCTGACCTCCGTGCCGCTGGTCGCGTCGGCAGGGACTTCTTCCGGCAGGGTGATTTCCATCTGATAGTCTGCCGGGCGACCTGCAGCCCGAAAATCGAGCGTGTACTCCTTGCCATCAAACGTCAGAATCGAATACCCGTTCGGAGCACCATCGGCCATGGTCGCATGCGGAATGCCCCGCTCATCCGGCGACCCGCTCCACCAGGAACCGCACACCGTCACGTTAATGATGTGGTGATGTGGCTCTGGCCCGCGCCAGCCATCCTTCTTGGTGATGAACCGGTGCACGTGTTCGTGCTGATGTGCGGAGATCGACAGGCAGCAGGGTCGCTGCTCGATCAGTCGATACAAATCGCTGCGATCCTTCACCGCTTCCAGCGGAATGTGCATCATCAGCACCACCATCTGGTCTGGCGGAATGAGCGCCAAGTCGTTCCGGATAAACTCCATCTGGTCGGCACCGAGTCCTCCTTCGTATTTCTTCTGGCCGTTGTCTTCAACCAGCCAGTTGACGTCGTCCAGCACCAGAAAATGGACTTCACCATAGTCGAACGAATAGTACGCGGGACCAAACACCCGCTCGAAGCTCTCATCGCTGTGCCGATCATGAATGGCTTCCCGGTTCACATCGTGATTGCCGATCACGTTGTACCACGGAATGCCAATCAGCGCGATCGCCGCCGCCTGCGGCTCAAACAGCGCCAGGTTGTCAAACGTGATATCTCCCAACGTCACCCCAAAACTGGCATCGGTCCCAATCAGACTCTCCACAACGTCATGGACGACATAGTCGACTTCTTTCTGATCGCGGGGCTGAGGATCGCCGAACAGAATGGCCTTGAACTGCGCTGGTTCTTCCTGCGGCATCAACGCAAAATCAATGCTCTCCGGCAGTGGTCCCGTCGGTGCCACGCCCGGAAACTCGCTGGGGGGCGATCCCTGCGGCTTGTGCAGGTAATAGAATTGCGGCAGCCGGTGTTCGTTGAGCGGCGTGCGCCAGCCGCGCGGCTTAATGACAAACACGCTGGTGTCGTCGGTGACCTGGAGTTCATAACGTCCGTCGGCGTCCGTCTGGGTGATCGATTTCCCATTCGAGACCCGCATCCCCGCCAGCCCCGGTTCCCCCGCATCCACCCGGCCATTGCCATTCTGGTCGTGAAACACGCGACCCCGCGCCGTTTGCAAGACAGGTTCTGTCTGGGAGCGTACGATTTGCCAGGCCCCCAGCATTCCCACCGTCGCCATCAGGGTCAGGACCACCCGCTTGTGCGTGAGCATGAATCTCTCTCCAGTTCGCAGACTATGGGGCCGCAGTGTCGCACTTTG
>JBGSIP010000084.1:0-4617 GCA_041742495.1 Planctomycetaceae bacterium | reverse complement strand
GCTGCAGAAGCCACTGCGGAAGTTGCAGCGGATGGGTGTGGTGGCGTCCGAACCGCTGGCGTCACTCATCAAGCGAGCTCTGTCCGCGCCTGATCGGCCCGTCAATGGCTGCTGCCGCAATGGAGGATCGACAGCGTGTGTGGAGTTGCTGCAACTCGACGCCGCCGGTCATCTGGTCCCTTGTGCCGGGCACGCCAAACCGAACGCGTCCGCGAAGGGACTCCCCCCCGAAGGTTTGCCCTCCATCGGTTCGCAAACCAACGGGATGCGGTCACTCACGGGGCCGACGAATGGTTCGACTGTCAATGGCGCTCATGCGCCGGCGGAGACCACGAACGGCGTGTCGACGCATCTGGCCGGTGAGAGCAACGGCACCCGTCAATCTCAGTTGAGCGAACTTGAAACCATCCTTCCGGAAGAATCCGTCACGCATGGACGACCCGTCTCGTAGTCCCGCCGTTGTGGACGAGCCTGAATCTGGCGGGAACGCGCCGCGTGCGCGGGCTGCTGAACCGCTGGGAGCCATTCCCCACGGTGCCGTCGTCGGTGATGGAACCGCGCGCACCTCGGCGGTCGAGCAGCCAAAGAAGCGCGGCGTACCCGGCGGATTGTGGATCAAGTGCCCCGGCTGCAACGCGACCGTGTATCGCAAGCTGGTCGACAAAGCGCATGGTCTGTGCCCCGAAGCCAACTGCGGCTATCACTTTTACATCTCAGCCGCCGCACGCATCGCGAGCCTGATCGACGAAGGCACATTTGAAGAGTGGTTTGAAGAGATGTCCCCGGGAGATCCGCTGGGCTTTGCGGATTCGCGCTCGTATGCCAAGCGGATTGTGGGTGAGCAGCAGAAGACAGGCCTCAAGGACGCATGTGTGGTGGGCCGGGGCTATTTGCGTGGCCGCCCGCTGGTGCTGGGCCTCACCGATTCGGCGTTCATCATGGGGAGCATGGGCTCTGTCGTGGGGGAGAAACTCACGCGGGCCATCGAACAGGCGCAGGCCATGCAGTTGGCGCTGATCATTGTCAGCGGGTCCGGCGGGGGAGCCCGCATGCATGAGGGCATTTTTTCGCTGATGCAGATGGCCAAGGTTTCTGCAGCGCTCGCTCGGTTTCATCTGGCGGGCGGACTGTTTATTTCGGTGCTGACCAATCCCACGATGGGGGGCGTCGCCGCCAGTTTCGCCTCGCTGGGCGATATCGTGATTGCCGAGCCCAAAGCGCTAATTGGTTTTGCCGGTCCGCGGGTCATCGAAGCGACGGTACGACAGTCTCTGCCGGACGGCTTTCAGACCAGTGAGTTCCTGCTGAAGCACGGTTTTGTCGACCGAATTGTGCCGCGGAACGAACTGCGGGCGGAAATCAGTCGTCTGATTGATTACTGTGGTTGATGGCGTCGTGGGGAGGCGGGGAGAAAAAGTCCCCGACTTTCGCCAAGCCTTGGTTGCCGCGCGCCGGTCACTTCACTGTCAAGTCTGCGTCTGACACCGCGAAATGGTCGCTGTGCGAAACGGAAGTTCGTGCTGCGCTGCGCGGTGCCCCGCTGCCGTCTCATTGTCCCCTCAACCCGCCTGCTGGCCGCCCGATGGATTTCCTGCGTCGCCTCCTCAAGCGTGAACCTGCCGTCCCCAAGCTCGATGTCACCAAGCGCTTTGACTTGTTGAATGAGATTGGTGCGGGGACGATGTCGCGCGTGTGGCGGGCCCGGGATACGTGGCACCGCCGCGAAGTGGTGCTGAAGATACTCGATCCGAAGAAGTCGGAGTTTCTCGCCACAAAGTTTGCCAATGTCGACCGGCCCGTCGAAGGCGCAATCGCCGTCGGGCTCGATCATCCCCACATCGTCCGCACCTATGAGCACGGCGTGACGTCTCAGGACGAGCAGTTCCTGGTGATGGAAAACGTGGATGGCGCAGGGCTGAGTGCCTTCATTGAAATGCAGAACGAGGAACTGCGGCGCAACCGGCTAACCTGGATGATTCAACTGGGAGAAGCCATTGCCTATCTGCATGGCAAACGCTGGATTCACCGCGATATCTGTCCGTCAAATGTGATGATCACTGCCGATCTGCAAGTGAAGCTGATCGATTTCGGCCTGACCGTCCCCAACACACCGGTGTTCTGTCAGCCCGGTAACCGCACAGGCAAGCCGCCGTACATGGCCACCGAATTGATCAAGCGGCAGCCCACCAGCGAGCGAATCGACCTGTTTGCCTATGCCGTGACCTGTTACGAGCTGCACACGCGCCGGCTGCCGTGGAAATCCGCCAAGACGCTCGAAGCGGTCTTTCAGGTCCGCGGCAATCCGCCTGTACCCGTGCGGGAGTTGTGCCCGGACATCTCACCAGTGGTCGAGCACGTCATCATGAAGGGGCTCGAACAGAATCCCCAGCACCGCTGGCGCAGTGCCGCCGAGATGGTGACCCAGTTGCGGACGTTGCAAACCGGATCTGGCGAGTGAGCATCGCCATGTCCGATTCGCCGTATGTACGCGGCCTCAATGCAGGTCAGCGGGAAGCTGTCCTCACCGCTGCGGGACCACTGCTGATTCTGGCCGGTGCTGGCACGGGGAAAACGCGCGTCATCACCTGTCGCATGGCCGAACTGATTCGGCAGGGAACCCCCCCCGACCGCATTTTGTCGGCCACCTTCACGAACAAGGCAGCGCGCGAAATGCAGGAGCGCTGCCAGGCGCTGTTGGGGAAGATCCGCGGCCGCAAGCGGCCATTGATCTGCACGTTCCACTCGCTCTGTGTGCGCATCCTGCGCGAGGAATGCGAGGCTTTGGGCTATCCGCGGAACTTCGTGATTCTTGATCGTGGCGATCAGGAATCTGTCGCGCGGGATGTGCTCAAGTCGATCCGTGTGCCGGCGGCCACACTGCGGCCGGGCGATCTGCTGTATCAGATCAGCCGCTGGAAATCGGCCGGAATTCGGCCTGCCGACGCCAGCGGGGTTTCGCAGACACCGCGTGACAATCTGGCGGCCATGGCTTACCGCCGCTATGCGGAACGATTGCGCTCGCAGGCGGCGATGGACTTTGACGACCTGCTGTTGCTGACTGACGAACTGCTCACCCGTTTTCCAGAAGTGGCTGCCCGGCAGCGTGGACGTTTCGATCATTTGCAGGTGGATGAATACCAGGACACCAACGGATTGCAGTTTTCCCTGATCGCCAGTCTCGTCTCCGAGCACCGCAATCTGTGCGTCGTGGGGGACGACGATCAATCGATCTACGGCTGGCGCGGGGCCGAGGTGACGCACATTCTCTCGTTTGGCCAGCACTTTCCCGGTGCCAAGGTGGTCCGCCTGGAAGAGAACTATCGCTGCACGGACGACATTCTCCGCATGGCGAATCGACTGGTGAAATTCAATCGCGAACGGCACGACAAGGAACTGCGCGCGAACAAGCCCTCCAACTATCCGGTGCGGGCGTTTGCCTTTCCTGATGAAACCGTTGAGGCGCAGCGCGTCGTGCAGGAAATTCAGTATCAGATGCGCGAACACCGGGCCCGCCCCGGCGAATTTGCGATTCTGTTTCTGACCAATCAGCAGCCGCGAGTGTTTGAATCGGAATTGCGCCGGCAGCGGGTGCCGTATGTGCTCATTGGCACGCAGAGTTTTTTTGATGCCAAGGAAACCAAGGACATCGTGGCCTACTTGCGGGCCGTGGCCTTGCCGAAGGACGATGCAGCGCTGCGTCGCATTGTGAATGTGCCGCCCCGCGGGATTGGTGATGCCTCGCTGAAGAAAATCACCGAACATGCACTGGCGACGAAGTCCACCTTCTGGGAGGCGGTGGACGATCCCGAGTTGCGCGACAAGCTACCCGGCAAGGCGGTGGAAGGACTCGATTCGTTGCGGCAAACGCTCGACCAGGTCCGGCAGGAGATGGATGCGGCTCCCAAGCAGATGCACGGGATTGTAAGTCGCTTGCTGGATCACCTGCAGTACGACGGCGAGATCACCCGCATGTACTCCACACCCGAGCAACAACAGGCCCGCCGTAACATGGTCGAAGAACTGCTCAACGCGGTGGGTGAATACTCCGAGCGCGAAGAGGAGCCGCAACTGCATCGCTTTCTGGACGACGTCGCACTGACGGGGCGGGACGAACCGAGCAGTCGCGAAGATCAGGCCGCGGTCAACGCCGTGAAACTGATGACGCTGCATTGTGCCAAGGGCCTGGAGTTTCCCCGCGTGTTTCTCGTGGGGATGGAAGAAGGGCTGCTGCCGCACAGTCGCTCGATCAATGACGATGGCTATGGCGGGAGCGACAACGTTGACGAAGAGCGCCGGCTGGCCTATGTGGGTGTGACCCGTGCGCAGGAAGCACTGACGCTCACCTATGCGATGGCCCGCCGCAAATGGGGAAAACTGCGCCCCAGCGCTCCGTCGCGATTCCTGTTCGAGATGGAACTGGAAGCCGAGCCGATCCTGTAGGCCCTGCAGTGGCCCCCCGAGCGAGGGCCCTCGACGGATGGCCTATAAATAGCCTGACAGGACTCAGTGGCGAACACCTGCGCCGCGGGCGGAGTGGCGCCTGGGTCCGCCAGCAATCTGGACGGGAATTGCGTCACACATGACTGAGACGGCTCAGGGGAACAGTGCGGGGGGCGC
>JBGSIP010000083.1:0-5739 GCA_041742495.1 Planctomycetaceae bacterium | reverse complement strand
GACCAGGGCATTCGAGATTTTGTCCTGCACGTACCGCGGCGAAATGCCGTGCATCCCCTCGTGAGGTGCCTCACGGCGCAGTTGCTTGACGTTCTCGGCTGTGAAATTCGGCAGCGATTTGCCGTTGTAGAGCTTGAGTTTTTGCAGGAGTGTCAGCCCGTGATGTTTGGGCTGTTCCAAACGGGTGAGCACAGCCCACATGGCCGCCATTTCCAGCGTATGTGGGGCAATATGTTTGCCGCGGACCCGTTGCTCGTTGTAGTCCTTTTGGTAAATGCGAATCTCGTCCGACAGCCGCGTGACATAAGGCACGTCGATCTTGATGGTCCGGTCGCGTAACGCTTCCATGAACTCGTTCGACTGCAGCTTGCGATATTCTGGCTCGTTGGTGTGTCCCAGAATGACGGTGTCGATATCGGTCTGCGCGAACTTCTTGGGTTTGATCTTGTGTTCCTGCGAGGCCCCCAGCAGGTCGTACAAGAAGGCGACGTCGAGCTTGAGGACTTCGATGAACTCAATGAGCCCTCGATTGGCCACGTTGAATTCGCCGTCAAAGTTGAAGGCCCGCGGATCGCTCTCGGAACCAAACTCGGCAATCTTGCGATAATTGATGTCTCCGGTCAGTTCGGTCGAGTCCTGATTCTTTTCGTCTTTCGGCTGGAAAGTGCCGATCCCCAGTCGGTCCGCTTCCGAAAGCACAATCCGGCGCACGACGACCCCCGCCATCACCTGCGACCAGTCCCCGTCATGTTCGCGCATCCGCTCACGATAGTAGTAACGGCTCAGCGGAGAGATCTCGCCGGTGATTTCCACCCGGTGCGGATCGTCCTGCGAGCAGCCCGCGTTGAGCATGTCGCAAAGAGTCGCGCGTTGCTCCTGCGGAATCAGTTGCAGCGGATCGCCATTCATGGGATCCCAGATCACGCTGCCGTCGGGTTGCTGCCAGCCAAAGGCATACACGGCACCGGCATCGGTCCGGCTGTAGCGTTCGACGCCGCGCTTCAGGAGTCGCGCAATGGTGCTTTTGGAAGAACCAACGGGACCATGCAACAGCAGCACGCGGCGCTCGGAACCATACTTGAGCGCCGCGGACTTGAGCACGTTGACCAGTTCCATCAACGTGCGGGTGAGGCCATAGATGGCATCTCGTCCGCCGTGGTGGGGGTCGTCAAAAAAGCGGTAGCGAACGAGCGTCTCTTTGCCGGACTCCACGGGATAGGTCCCATCCGCCATGATCATGTCATAGACGCGTTGATAGGCAGTCCGGGCGACGGCCGGGTTCTGGCGCACAATGTCCAGGTATTGGGCAAAGGAACCTTCCCAATGCTCCTGGCGAAAGTCGTCGCGTCGAAAGGCGTCGCCCAACTGACGCAGAATCTCGAGTCCGCTCGTCACCGGCCCCTCCTGAATCCTTCGGGGGCCACCGCGTCCGCAGAACGGGAGCGTCGCCGTGGCACCGAATTATCGGTCACGCCAAAGTTGCCCCCGTCCGTGACTGGCCAGAGCGCATCCTGATCAGCGCGCAGGGGCCAACCGAATTGGACCCGCGAGACTGGAAAGGACTTCGCCCTGTGCCGGACCAGGCCGAGGTCAACCGGCCATCATGTCACATCCGTCGCACCGCTGCGGATCCTGAGCAGAGACTCGCGCCGCGATACGTGACATTATCCCGTGCGGTCATCAGCGACGGCAAGACCGCTTTTGGGAACGGTGAGCGGCGCAAGGCTGAGAAAGCGGAGATTTGTGTCAAATTTTCCGCATGATGAACCCAAAATTGCCCCAGCCCCAGCGAACGTGGCAGCAACCGGATTCGGCACCGCGCCTCTCCAAGGCACGCGGGCCATTCTCTCCGGTTCTTTGGGAAGCCCAGATCCCGAAGTCCGGTTACGCACTGTCCGGCTGACTCAGGGCAGCGATTTTCCGGGAGTGCGGCGAGGGTGGGGCGATGCCAGCGGGCCATCTCGTCCGCTGTCACCGCACCACACCCCCGCAGCGTCCCTCAATCTCCAGTATCCGTTTTCGTCTTCCTCGCCATGCGCTGCCGACTCATTTTGTGCCGCACAACGAATCGCGCAACCAGCGTTCGAATCACGAGCAAGGAGCGCATCGTCACGCCGTGTCTGCGATTGGAAGATTGCTCCCCCGTCACCCTCCAACAGCCCGTTGCACAACCACAGCCTGAAGCAATTCGGGACGCCACTGGGCTGCGCCAGTGCCGTATTTTGCCAAGGGAGAACAACACTGGCAGAGCCAGTGGCACCCAAGCTGTTGTTGTTTTTGCATAGTTCAACAGGCAGCTAACAGAGTCACCTTCCATCAGGAACGACTAATCTGGTGGCGATGGCCACGTTGTGTGACTGACTGGCAGTGATGTGTCAGGTGCACGAAACTGCATGCACAACGGTTGCCGTCGTGGGGAGGTATCGCCGCGATTATCCCGTCCGTTCGACGTGGTTTTGACGGCTGACCACGCTTCGCAGATGCTGCGTGACAACAATATCGTCGACGCGGTGACAACGTTTTGTCACCATCGCGGAAGGTACGTTTCAGATTCTCCAGACCGCTGTCTGCGGCACTGCCACACCGCTTAGAACGGGACGACGATGAGCAAGCCGGGAGGTGCGCGCCGCAAGGGACTCTCCAGTTGGCTGGGTGATGCCAGTCAACCGCTGTTTGTCCTTGATACGCAGCGCCGCATCCGGTTCTTCAATCATGGCTGCGAACAGTTGTTTGCGGTCCCCGCCGCTGCGCTCATTGGTCGACCGGGCCGCTACGCGTCCGACGCCGAAGGACCCATGCGCATTGTGGAATTGCTCTCGCCTTCCGCCGAAGTCTTCCGTGGACAGCCAGTCCGCACAGCGGTTCTGCATCCTGATCGCCCCGATGTGCGATTGGAACTCGATTTCCTGCCACTGTCCGCCGGGCCAAAGGTGGCATTTGTACTCGGCCGCATTCAGGTGCCATCCGGTGACGCGACCGCTGCGTCGGGAGTCGCGCTTGTCGTACCAGCAGATTCGCCCGATGCGACGCTGCCAGGCCTCGATTGGCACGAACAGCTCTCCAACCTGCGGACAGAATTGCGGCGGCGGTTTGGTGCTGCAGCACTCGTGGCACGGTCACCCCAGATGCAGACTGTGCGTGAGGGCTTGCGGATTGCCGCTGCCAGTCGAGCACACGTGCAGTTGCTCGGTCCCCCGGGCAGCGGCAAGCAGCATCTGGCCCGCACCTTGGCCAACAGCGATGCCGTGAGTCCCACGGCCACGGCGATCGTTCCCGTGGATTGCGCCGCGCTCTCGGCGGATCGTCTGGCGACCATTCTCCGCCGACTGCTAGAGACTCCTGAAGATCGTCCGCAACGTCTCTTTCTGCGGCACGTCGACGCGTTGCCGGCCGGACTGCAAACCTGGTTGTCGGACTACCTCGCCGGTCAGCTGGCAGGGACAGGTCCGCAAATCATTTCTTCGATCACGACCGGTGCGCCGGAGCGGCAGGGCGGGGGGGCTGTGCTGCCGGCGCTGAAGCGGCAACTGGCCACCCTGCAGATCGAAATCCCGCGGTTGTGTGATCGGCCTGACGATCTGCCATTGCTCGCGCAGGCGGCACTGGAAGACCTCAACATCCCGGGGCGGACGCAGGTGTGCCGCTTTCATCCGGATGTTGCCGCTCGTCTGCTGGAATATGCCTGGCCGGGGAATGTGACGGAATTGCTGCGTGTGGTGCAGGCGGCGCATGGCAAAGTGATGGACCGTGGTGGAGACACCGTGCTGCCGGTCGACTTGCCGTGGCAGTTTGCTGCCGGGGAAGAGGCGCTGGCGACCCTCGCGCCGCGCGCGGTGGCTCCGATCGATCTGGATGCGGAACTGTCCCGGCTGGAACGGAGTCACCTGGTGCGTGCGCTGCAGCAGGCCCGCGGAAACAAAGCGGAAGCGGCCCGGCTGCTGGGTCTCTCGCGTGCGGCTCTGCTTCGACGGTTGCAGCAACACGACCTGGGGGCTGAACGCAGCGACAGTCCGCCTCTCCCGGTTGACGATCAGTCCGATCCGCGAGACTGACGGCCAGCCCCCCCGGCAATTGCCAACCTCGCCAAAAGGTGCGGCACCCAGGTGGAGCGCAACGATCGCCTGCGTAAATTCTACAATTTGCTCGTTCGCTCCCTTGAACCTGCTTCGCCAAATCCTCGGCAACCCGTATACCCGACGACGTGCTGAATGGTCGTCGCTCGGAGATGTGGTCATGAAAACTGCCTGCCTGTGGCTGATGTGCGTCTGCGTGGTTGCCAGCCTCGGTTGCGCCTCGACGCCGGGCGGTCGTCTTTCGGCGTTGCGCCTGCCCGGTATGCAGCGGCAATGGGAACCCGAAGTCGGCGAAGATGAAGGGGTCGAACAAGCCGATCACTCGACGATGGAAGAGCGCGAATGACGCGCAGGCTTGCTGACCTCCCCCGGCGACGTCGGCTGACTGGCCGCTTGCTGCTGGCGATAGCACTGACCATCTCGACGACATCCGGCTGCGAACTTGGCCGGACGATGTTCTCGATGAGCAGCGACTCGCCGATGCCCATGCTCGGTTTCAATCTGCTGCCCAAGCGAAAGTCGCGGACCGAATCGATTGCTGATCGCGCCGTGCGGGCCCGGCAGACGGCTGCCAAGGCCTCGTTGCCCGCGCGTGCGTCAAATAAGGCTGCGACGACCACGCCGCCGCAACTCCCTGCGGACTCGCTCGAACGGGTGCACACCACTGTGCGGCTCACACTTCCGTGGGCCGACGCACAGGCTCAGGCTCCACTCTCCGACGTAGTGGTGGACGACCCGTTCTGAAGTGAGACGGCCGATCGCTGTGTCCGCCGGGAGCAACAGCTGGCTCGTTCAGCAGTGGCACCCGGCGATGGACGATGGCTGACAAATCGACGCGGATGGACCAGTCAGGCTGTGCCTGACGCAACGTCGCTCACCGGTGTTGATGACAATTTGAATTGGACAAATCCCCTCACGGCTGGGCAAGCCAGCAGTGGCACCCTGTGTCCTACGTTGCCTCACATGTAGTGAGAGACAGAATACGACGCCGGTTGCACATTCGGCCGTAGCGTGGGTTGCTATGGCAGCCGAAAGTCTGCCGCTGGGTATTGCAGTTGCAGCGGCAACGCCTGGGGCGTGGGCTGATCGTCGGGTACGGCGATGATGAGATCTCGCTCGAGAAATCCCGCCGCTTCGTGCCAGACCCGGAACGACCAGCGACCGGCCGGCAGGCCGTCAATGCACCATTCCCCCTGCGCATCGGTCACGACGGCAAATGGCGAATCCGTGATCAACGCATACGCGGCCATCCACGGATATAGGTCGCAGCGGATCGGCAGCGGGATTGGCTCAGCGTGTGGGAACGGACCGCAACAGACGCCCAGCGTGTCCTGGGCGGCGAGCAGTGTGTTGAAGCTCAACGCCGAGTTGCGCAACAGGCTTAGCCGCACGTTGTGATCGATGACATCCCGCGAGGCAACTTCCAGCCGCCCCCCTAGCGGGACGACCATGGCGCGAGGTTCGAAGGTGCAGTCGCGCACGTGCAGCCGCAGTGGAGTGTCCACCGGCGCATTGAGACGGGCATTCCCGTTCGTGGGGATCAGTTGCGCCGGATAGATGAAAACGTTCGCGATGCCGCGCGAGACCGGATCGACCTGCAGCCGCATTTCGCTGGCAAACGGCGGGGCGCAACGGGTGGGGTCGAACCTGGCGGCGCTGGCGAGGG
>JBGSIP010000082.1:0-2893 GCA_041742495.1 Planctomycetaceae bacterium | reverse complement strand
GATCCCCAGCCCCAGCAGCAGAAACGGGATCGCGAAGAGCCCCGGCAGCATGGCCAGCCAGCCGCCCCCGTCTCGCACCAC
This sequence comes from Planctomycetaceae bacterium, assembly GCA_041742495.1. Taxonomy (GTDB): domain Bacteria; phylum Planctomycetota; class Planctomycetia; order Planctomycetales; family Planctomycetaceae; genus JBGSIP01. The sequence continues at coordinate 2,812 of JBGSIP010000082.1, read as the reverse complement.
CGCAGCGCCCCAGGCGAGGGCGAAGGTGAACATGAAGCCCCCCAGGACCAGCAACACGGCGGCTACGCAACCGTTGCCCGAGGCCGGCTTCAGTTCCAGCGGCTGACGCGGGTCGAGTACCGCGCCGTCGGTCGGCATCAGTTGCTTCAACAACAGTTTCGGTCGCCACTCCGTCGGCTCCGGAGCCGGCTTTCCCGCGCGATAACGGAAGCGGTGCCCCGATCGTCCAATTGCCCCCAACCCCAGCAGCCTCGACAAGACCATGGCCAGTCACCCCTGCTTGCTGCGAGAATTGGAACTTGGGTCCCCTGCGGCCGCACGTTCGTTGCCGGCCGACCGCAGCTTTGGGTGGGTTGCTTTCGAGCGCCCGCAATCTGCTCAGCGACCCCTCGGCTTGCGTTGCCAAGAACGCAGTCGTTGCATCTCCGGATCACCGACGGCAACCGCCACGAGAGATTAACGCTCTTGCCCGCCCGCTGGCAATTCGGCGTCCGGTTCGGCTGGAATCTCTGATCCGTGCGGATCCTGCGCCGCCGACGCTTCGGCGCTCAGGCGGGAGCGCATGCGCTGATCGGTGACGTGCTCCAGTTGACCGGCCTGATGGTGCAGTTCGCTCAAGCCCTGTCCGGCATGTTCCGCCAGATATTGTTCCCACAACCGATGCGTGCGCACAATGGTGGTCGCCCGGGTTTTTCCGCTTGCCGTCAGTTGCCAGCGCTGCTCCCGGGGATCGACATCGTTCGATCGCACCAGTTGTCGCACGGCCCGCTGCACCGTCATTGCGGGTACCATCAGCAGATCGGCAAGCTCCGCTGTGTTCAGCGGCGGCGTTTGGCGTTCCGATTGCCGAAACAGCACGGCCAGCACGTCTTCGACCAGTTCCTGCCGCAACAATTGCCGTCGGCGCTGCCAGCGAATGACGGCTCCGCGCGACGGAGCAAACAGCACCGCGATAGTAAACAGCACTCCGCTGACACATGCCATCGATCCCGCTGTCGTCGTGCTCCCCAATCCAAAGGCCGCCGGGACCGCAATGGCACTCACATGTCCGAGCACAGCAGACAGCACAGCCACCACCACCGAGATCCCGATCACACGCGGCAGCCGGTCGGTCAACTGGAGTGCCGTCGCGGGCGGAACGATGAACATCGCGACCACCAGTATGTTGCCCACACTTTCAAAACAGGCCACCGACGTGATCGCCACCAGCGTCATCAGGCTGTAGTGCACCCATGCCGGCCGAATACCCACCAGTTGAGCCAGTTCCTCGTTGAACGAACTGATCTGCAGCTCGCGGTAACAACACACCACAAAGGCCGCATTGATCACCAGCACCGCCAGCAGTGGCAGTATCACACGCGGAACGTGACAGGTTCCCCAGGCAACCGTGTCGAGCGGCGTCAGCTCAATCGCGCCGTACAGCACACATTTGGGATCGAGATCCACTCGGTCCGCCACCTGGACAATCAACACCAGCCCCAGCGCAAAGAGCCCCGTGAACACCACGCCCATCGCGGCCCCCTCATCCACGCGGCCATACCGACGAATCCACGCCGAGAGCCACGCCGTGAGAATTCCGGTTCCCACCGCACCGACAAACATCGGCCAACCAGTCCGGCTCTCCTGCCAGAAATACGCCACGGCAATACCGGGCAACACAGCATGGCTGATGGCGTCGGTCAACAGGCTGTTGCGACGCAGCACCAGAAAGTTGCCCAACAGCGCCGCGGCGCTGGCCGCCACCGCGCCCACAACCATCACCCATCCATCCAGGTACCAATTCCAGTTCACGAGGAGAGTCCTCCCCGTGGTTCTGTCAACGGATGCGGACTGGCGACAGGGGCCCCCATGCGTTCGGAGGGAGGCAGCAATTGTTCCAGCTCGCGAATCACGTCTGCGTCCAGCACATGCTCCATCAGGTCCGCTTCGTCGTCCAGGTGAGTGTGCGCCAGATCGGAGTGGGTCATGAGATACAGTTCCCACAATCGATGCATGCGCACCGCGGCCGCGGCCTTTTGTTTGCCCAAGGCAGTCAACCGCAATCGGTCGTGCGGGACTTCAATCACCAGATCCCGCCGCAGGCAGCGGCTCACGGCGCGTTGAAGCTCCCGCTGATCCCACGCGCGCATCTGCTGCAAGGCGACGCGTGGAATGTCTTCTCCTTCGTCAGGCGGACGGGTGGTCTCCAGATATTCGTGAGCGGCCCGCAGTAGATGCTGACGATCGGCGCGATGTTGCGAATCGTGTTGTCGCCACCACCGCATCAGCACACCGCGGCGACGCCCCAACAAGAGACTCGCGATGAACCAGCCCACCGCGACCAGCACGATCATCGGGCCCGAAGGGAGCTTCAAATAGCTGGCGCTGATCAATGAGCCGCCAAATCCGCTCGCCCCTCCCATCAGTCCGGCAATCAGAACCATCTTGTTGACGCTGTCGGTCCAGAAGCGGGCTGCCGCTGCCGGAATGACCAGCAGCGCGACCATCAATACTACCCCCACGGCCTGCAGCCCCACAATGGTCGTTAGCGTGATGGCCGCCATGAGTGCCACGTCCAGCCACACCGTCGGATAGCCGCGGGCAGCCGCGAATTCCTCGTCGAAACACAACAGTGTCAGTTCTTTGCGCAACGCAAGGCATCCTGCGGCACACAACAGGCCAGTACCACCGATCAGCACGGCATCCGTAAACACCAGCGACGCGGCTGTTCCGAAGATGAATCGTTCCAGCCCCGCGGACGATCCCGTCTGCAGTTGCTGCACCACGCCCAAGAGGGCCAGCCCCGCGCCAAAGAAGACGCTCAGCACAATGC
>JBGSIP010000081.1:0-1699 GCA_041742495.1 Planctomycetaceae bacterium | reverse complement strand
CGGATACGCGGCACCCATCGTCACCGATCAGGCGGTCATTGTGCCGCATCGACAGGCGACGCCCACTCACGACGCGCCGGAAGTGCTCGCCGCCTGGGAGGCGAACACCGGCCGGCCACTGTGGAGCCTTGAGTTTCCCAGCACATACACCTGCCCTTACGAATACAGCAGTGGGCCCTACAGCACGCCAGTCGCCGCCGACGACGCGGTGTACTTTTTGACGACGATGGGGGAGCTGCATGGCGTGCAGATCGACACCGGGAGCCGGTTGTGGTCCCGCGCTCTCAAGACGGAGTTCCAAATTCCCGATGGCCCATTTCCTCCGGGGACATCACCGGCCGTGTGGCAGCAGTTGTTAATCGTGAATGTCGGGGGCGCTACTCCCAATGCCGGACTGGTCGCGTTTGATCGACAAACCGGCCAGACTATCTGGCAGGCGACCAATGAAGGGTACAGCTATGCCACCCCCGTCACCGCCGTCATTCACAATCAGCCCTTCCTGTTCGCGTTTACTAACGGCCACCTGGTAAGTCTGCATCCGGAATCGGGTGCGGTCGACTGGATCGAACCGTTCGGCGTGCGGCTGAATCCCGAGAAGGTCAACGCCCCCTCCCCGCTGGTGGTCGGCGACACCGTACTGGTCACCGCCGGACCAGGAGCTGGCATTTTGCAACTGCGGGTGAAGCCCGACCGCACCGCGGAGCGGGTCTATCTACACCGCCGCAATCTCGACAGCCAGTTCAACAACCTGTTATCGGATGGTGCTTCCATCTTTGGCTACACCTCAAAATGGAACGGGAATGCCGAGTTCCGTTGTCTCGACTTTGCCACGGGAGAGGTCCTGTGGGGCCATGCCTCCGAGTTACAACGCGGCTCGTCGCTGGTGATCAATCAGCAACTGGTCTTGTGGGGCGAGTTTGGCCAGCTCACCGTGATGCAGCCAAGTCGCCGCGGTCCAGAGATTGTGTGGACCTCACCAGAGCCTCTGCTCTCTGGCCCCACGTATGCCTCGCCCGCCTATGCCAACGGGCGCCTGTATCTGCGAAACGACCGAGAGCTGCGCTGCCTGGATGTCTGGGCGGCGGAAAAGTGACCCCGCGGACCGATGTCGCCGCTGCAGTTCGACCAGCAGTTGACTGCATCTGTCGTTTAAAATTTTGGGCCCGAAATTTTAAACGACAGGTCCGACGTTAAAGAAAACGATCACCTCAAACCGCACAAATGCAGTGTTTTCACTGCACAACGATAGTTTCTGGCCCCGGAGAATCGTTCGAATTGACAGAATCGGCAACATCGGTACTCTAGGAGGTCTCTCAGGATGCCGCAGCACCCCCCTTCAGCCTTGCCTGCTGAAAGGTGCCTATGTCGGCTTATCTCCCTCCGCTGTCTGCCGCGAATGTGGGCGGACTCACCCATGTGGCCTTCGCCACGGCGGCGCGTGTCGTTGCGCTGCTCCCGTATTCCGCCCATGCGTCAGTGATGGCCCAGCAGATTCGTCGCTGCCAGGTCACTGGTGATGGTCTCTCGAGCGGACAACTGGTGCAGGCAACCGTCAAACGTGTGCTCGCCAGCGGGGCCGCCGAATTGCCGACCTGGTTGCTGCTGCTGCAAGCCCGTCAGTGGCTGCTGGAAGGACAACTCGCTGCCGCGGATGCACTCGCCCGCGCGGCACTGGCTTCTGCTGCCGCACCAGTCGACA
>JBGSIP010000080.1:0-3563 GCA_041742495.1 Planctomycetaceae bacterium | reverse complement strand
GCCGGAGGTCGCCCCTGCCTGTGAGACCTCGCCGGCAGCCTGCATTGACGCAGCTTGCATTGACGTGGTCCCGCGGACCGACACCTGGCTACAGTGTGCGGCCAGTGTGTGTTCACTCACCCGTCACCTGGAAGCCGAGGCGATGCAGCAGCAAAGGCGAAATCTCATTGCTTGGGCAGCCGTGGCCGTCAGCGTGCTGGCGTTGTGGCACAGCCCTGCTCCGTGCATGGCCCAGACCGCAGGGGCGCTCGAGGTCATCCGCAGCAGCCATCAGCAGTTGGAAGTCGCTGCCCGGGCGAGGCTGGAACCGCTGCTGGCCGTGGCCGCGCAGGAACCCGGGTCGGACCTGTTCCGAGAACTGCAGTCCCTGACGACCACTCCTCCGTTGGGCCGGATTGTGGTTCACACCCTCCCGCTGCGCCTCCGCGCGGCTCCACAGACGTCTGCCGAGCAGGAACTTCGCGGTGCGCGGGCCGAGATTGCTGGGCAACTGTTTGAACTCTCACGGAAAGCGGCGCGCGCCAAACTGCCGTGGTACGCCTTTGTGCTGACTCGCCGCGCATTGGAATTCGATTCCGACCTGTTGCTCGCCCGCAAAGCGCTCGGCTGGACTTTGGTGGGCGAACAATGGCTCACACCGTGGGAAGCGGACCGGGTGGCCAAAAAATATGTCGACCACCCGCAGTTTGGCTGGCTCCCGGCGGACTGGGTGGCGCGCTACGAACTCGGAGAGCGCAACTACCAGGGTCGTTGGGTCTCCGTGTCCGACGAAGCAACGCTGCGAGCCGACATTCGCAACGGGTGGGAAGTGCGGACCGAGCATTTCTTGATTCGCACCAACGATCGGCTGGAAACCGCCGTGTCACTGGGGCGGCAGTTGGAAGCGTTTCACTGGCTGTTCCGCAATCTGTTCGTGGCGTTCTTTGCCGATCCCAGCCTGGCCACAGCGCTCCTCGATCCGGCGACCTCGCGGCCGCGGGCCGAATCACAGTTGTACCACCTGGTGGTGTTTCGCAATCAGCAGCAGTTTGTGGATGCGTTGATCACTAAAGTTCCCATCGCGGGCCAGATCAACGGGCTCTACTGGAACAACGACCGTTGCTGTTACACATTTGCGGAGAATCCTTCGCTCACAACCACGCTGTTTCACGAGATCACCCACCAGATCCTGTACGAAAGCAATCGTCTCGCGCGGCCGGTCGCCGTCGAGCGGGACATGTGGGTCATTGAAGGCATCGCCTGCTACATGGAAACATTTCGCGCGGCGGGCGACGTGTTGATGGTGGGAGACCCTCAGGACGTACGCGTGCTCGGCGCGCGCGAACAGGTGGCCAACGGGATCTACGTCCCCTTTCGCACGTTCACGCAGTTGGGAATGGCCGACTACCAGAATGGTGCCCGGTTGGACGAAATTCGCCAGTGGTACAACCAGGGGGCGGGGCTGGCGTACTTTCTCATTCACGCCGACGACGGTGCCTACCGGGACGCGCTGATGATCTACCTGGCGCAGCTTTACGCGGCCGGCAACACCCCGCCAGCAGGACCGCAGGCGGTGGGCAACCTGCTGGCAGGCTCCGCGGACTGGATCGATTCCCAATACCAGCAATTCTGGTCCGGGAAGCCCAGCCCCGGCAGCGTGAACGCCGCCAATCCGCCACCCACCGACGGCAACCTGCAGAGCCCGTAAGCCGGCTGCAACTTCGTAGCGGAAGCCGCGCAACGCCGGACCCCACCTCAACTCTCAAGGCACTTGGAACAGGAATCTGGGTCAAGTCAACATGGTCTGGCCATTGCGGTTTGATCCGGTAGCCGCGGGAATCGCAATCGTGATACGTTCCCTTGCCCTCCGGATCGACCATGCCTGTTTCCAGCAGTGTGGCTTCAACTACTGAAGAGGGGTTAGAGTCATGACCACGTAGTCCCTGCACTGCAATTGCCGAGTCGCCTCCTCTGGAGACAATAGGTCTGACAGCGCGACGCGGCGCACCGAACCTGCGACATCATCGCGAATGCAAATCTCGCGCGGCCCCCACCTTGGTCCCGAAACGAGAACTTCGTACGGGCCGCAAGTGCTCAAAAATACCTTGATCGGAACAACTTGCATCGTATCCCCCGTCAGCAAAACAGGCTCTCTCGGCTCCCACTCGAATGGTGCGTCGACACGAAAATGTGACCCCGTTTGCGGTTTGGGAAGAATCAGATACAAGCACACCAGCCGATCACCACAAAAGCCAATGAGACTAATCCAAAGAGCGATGGACGCGGCAAGGCACCCACAGACTGCTACCGCACTCAGCCTCCAGATCGTTTCTTTGATGCTGCCCGGCATGGTGACTTGTCCCCGAATCCTGTACCAGGTGCTATGAGAATAGGGGTTGGGTCAGGCCGTTGTGCGGCATTTGCTGCGGAGTGGCTTGTCGGCCCTGATCTGCTTCGGCCGCCGGTTCTCGTCTTTCATCTGCTTCATCCATTTGGCTTCTTCAGACTTCATCCCGCCGTGCTGCAGTCGCCAGCGATGGTAAGTGGCTTCGCTGACTTCCAGGCTCTGGAGAACGGCCGCCAGATCCTGGCCGGAGTTCAGCACGGAGTCGGCGTCGCGGAGCGTGGAAACGATCTGCTCAGGGCTATGCCGCTTACGTCTCTTCGTCGACATCGAGTCTCTCCTCGCCCACTTCGGGCTGCAGAAACTCTCAAACTACATGGATCAACTTTCGGGGAGTGCTCTCAATCCTCCGCCCGACTGCATGACCGTGGCGAGGGTCTCTCGCTACGAGACGGTACGCCGCAGCGCGTTGAACTGCATGTACTCCCAGTGGCGATACATGGCCGAACTGGACATCATCTCGTCGTAGCTCCCCATCGAGTCCACCCGGCCATCGTTGATCAGCACCACTCGATCACAGCGCCGCAGCGTCTTGACCCGCGTGGGGAGAATCACCACGGTGCGACCGCGGAACAACCCGGCATAGGCATCATCCAGCATCGTCTTGGTTTCATCGTCCAGCGTGGCAGTTGGTTCTTCGATGATCAGTAGAGCAGGGTTGCGTAACAGGGCCCGTGCCAGCGCCAGCCGAAAGGCTTCGCCCGGGCTCAGCGCGTGTCCTCGCGACCCCAGCGGCGTTTCGTACCCCAGCGCCAGCCGCTTGATGAAGTTGTGGGCATGGACTGCCTTGGCGGCATCCATTGCCTGATTGACGGAATACTTGTCCTCGCCACAGGTGATGTTCTCCATCACCGTCCCGGTGAAGTGCGTCTCGTTGCCAGCTACAAACACGGTTTCAGCACGCAGCGACTCCAGCGTGACCCACGCGGTGTCTTCTCCATCGATGAGCACGCGGCCTTGCTTGGGCTCGATGAAGCGCGGCAGCAGATTCGCCGCGGCCCGCGCCTGCAGCGGATCAATCGACACGAGCGCCGTCACGGTGCCCGCGGGAATTCGCAATTCCAGCCGATCCAGCAGCGGGGTCGGCTGATCGGGCAGGGCATAACAGACGGCCTCAAACTGCAGGGATTTCGAGAGCGGTTCGAGGAATTTTGCGCCGACTGCCTGGCCGACCTGGGGA
>JBGSIP010000079.1:0-2903 GCA_041742495.1 Planctomycetaceae bacterium | reverse complement strand
GGAAACTCGATTCTAGTCCCCCGCGCACAAGGCCTGTGACATGCCGGGAGGGACAGGATCCCCACTTCGACACGCGGCAGCAGCGGGGGAAACGGTATTGTCTTCCGGTGGCTGTCGCCAGCAGCAGGTGTACGCTCAGATGAGGAATCCGACTCTGGAGAGTGAAGTGCAATCGGCGCCTGTGGCGGCTTCGCGCAACATGGCAGGCCCAACAGGGCTGGATTCCTGTTTCAATCTTCCCTTGGATGTCATTCGCGGATTGCTGGATCAGCGGCGAGCCATGCACGTGGAAGCGCTCGATTCCAAGCTCGAAAGCGTGGCCGCAGCGGAAGAATTCCAGCGGCCATAGGAATCCGAGCGTGACGCCTCTGGTAGTGGTTCGTCTACGGCTAAGCGTCAGCCGGACCTACTGGTTCGTCCACCGCTCTTTGTCCGCCATCGTAGATCGCAGTGGCACCCGACGTGATCCGGAATATGCAGGTCACGCAATGATAGACAGACTGCTTCACCGGCTGCGCTGCTTGGGCGTTCGGTGGCTTCCTCATCAACGATTGTTACGCGGCTGAGTGCGTCTGGTCTTTGTGTGCGGGGTGCACGTCGGAGATGGCCTGGAGGAATGTCTCTGGCAAGGTGACTTGCATCTTCGGCCAGGTCTGAACTTTGCGGTTTTGCCGAGCCGTGGTTGGAAACCGCTGATTCACCTCCAGCTCGATGCCGCAGTAACGCTCCGCCGGGAGTCGCTGACGCAGATAGGTCGTCAGGCCATCGGCGGTGCCGCGGTAAGGGACGTTGCTGCGGATTTGATACCGCGGATAGGCGTCCTCCAGGAGGGACTTCCAGCGTCCGCAGAGCTTCCGTTCTACTTTGCGGGATGGATCGTACAGCAGGCCAATGTCAACCTCGCGCTTCACCCCATCCCAGATGGGGGTGAACGAGTGGACTGACAAGTGGATCACGGGCTGGTTTGTCGGCAGCACTTCGAGAAGTTGACGAATGTGTTGTTCGACCCGGTCACGGTGCGGGTAATAGTAGTTCGCCATCAGTGCCATTTTCTTGTCGTGCGACAAGTGGCTCGTGAACTCAGAAAACACCTGAGGGTTGCCCGGAGACCGGTTCACTTCGACCAGCAATCGCGAGACGTGAATCAGTTCCAGCGGCGCCTGCGTGGCATGCTGAAACGAGGCTGCCAATTCTGCGGCGCCAATGTCATATCCGCGGTGCGTCGACAGAACCGATCCCGCGTCCAGAAACAAGTCCTTGTACTCCGGAGGAATCCGGTTGCCGCCATGTTCGCAAGACAGCACAACGCAGGAGGGAACGCTAAAGGGCATACACGCTCCCCGAGGAGAGAGCGGTAGCCAAGCGGCGGTAAATCATGGGGAGGTCGATGTTGGTGGGAGTCTTGGAGGGCGTGCTGAGGATCCGTTCCGCCAACGTTCCCTGCTGGCGATAGATCTCCAGCCAGGCGTTGTCCACGCCGACTGCGCTGGCCAAGTTGTACCAGAGGTCACGCACAGTCCCAGACTCAACAACCCCCAAGATTCTCGAAAGTTCTGGTGAGCAAAATTTTGCAGCTGAACCAGACCGAATTGTGTCGGCAAGGATCTCGGCGAGCGGCTGCGATTCCATCAACTGCTGCTCATGAAACGACGACCAGCGTTCCTCCACCAACGACTGCAAAACCCGGACCACGATCTCCGCGATCGCCAGGTCGGCAGCCGGGCATTCCTGCACATCGATCACACGGATTTCGATGGAACCTCGGCCAAAGCGGGCAATCGCTCCACGGGCGTTCAGGAACTCTTCCTGCAGAATACCGTCGACATCCAATGGGCGAATGGCGGCATACAGGGGCTGGAAGATCTGCCGGTCATATTCGGCTTCGGTGAAGGCACGCTCTGGTATGACCAGACCGCTGACTTCAGGCACGCGCCGAGCGTTTCCGCGGTAGACGTCCAGTCGCGTGTCCATCAACGCCGTCGCCTGACCATCCTTAAAGGGCGAACTGGCGGCCAGTCCGGGGAGCAACGGCAGAATCAGCCGAATGGCGGCGTGCAAGCGACCGAATTCTTCGTCGTTGGCGAAGGGCAAATTGATGTGCATGCTCTGCAGGTTGGCCCAGCCATGGCCACGGCAGTCGAAGATCCGGTTGAAGGCCTCGTAGACCGGGCTGTAGTCGTGTGGCCACAGCCGCAATTCCTGGTCGGGGTTCATCCACGGATGCATGGCCGTCGGCAGGAGGCAGGCGTGGTGTGGTTGCAGCGCTGCGTTGACACGGCCGACATGGTCCTGAAAGGCCGCCGCCAATCCGTCCAGAGATGGCGCCGGGCCATTGGTCTTGAGTTCGACCACATGCAGTGCCAGTTCGTTCGACCAGGAAATGGTCTCGAAATCGATATCGGCGACTTGCGTGCCTGCCACATCTTTGAGCAACACATCACAGATTGGCCGCACCGACAGGGTGCTGGCATCGACGATCATGTATTCCAGCTCTATGCCGAAGCCTGCAAAAAGACTCAGCCGCGGGCGAACCAGTTCGGTCACAGTGACGCATCCTTGGTACCAGGGGAGACGACAATCGCACTCGCGCGGTGCGGAGTGTGTGTCGGAAACGATTGCGGGCACGAGCCCGCCGCGCGGGTCATGCCCGCTGATCTCACGTCGAATCGGTCCCCAAGGGCGCTCGAGGGCTCCCTGGGTGGCCCGGCGCGGGCGGTCTGTTTCCACGGCGGTTCCTGCCGGCAGAGGCAACAACCATCACCGTGGCCAGTTCGCAGAGGAGACCGCGCGGGTACGTGGTTCCTCCTGTCTGGCACGCCAGACAAAATTGCCATGGAACGTGGACGCTGCGTTGCTCACAACCTGTTGAACGATGCCCGTGCAACCACTTTCTGGGTGGCACT
>JBGSIP010000078.1:0-3010 GCA_041742495.1 Planctomycetaceae bacterium | reverse complement strand
TTGAATTGCTGGTGGTCATCGCCATCATCGCCATTCTGGTGGCACTGTTGTTACCGGCTGTCCAGCAGGCGCGGGAAGCCGCGCGTCGCTCCAGTTGCAAGAACAACCTGAAGCAACTCGCATTGGCCGTTCACAACTATCACGACACACATCGCAAACTGCCGCCCAACAGCAAGAGCTCCAATCACGCGTATTCGGCCCACGCTCAGATCCTGCCCTATCTCGAGCAGGGAACGCTGCAGGATCTGATCAATTTCAACGAACTGTTGATCGTTGGTCCCTCCTTTCAGGGCGTCATGAATCCGTTGTTGCAGCCCGTCGCCCGTGTGCCGCTGGATGTGATGACATGCCCCAGTGACGCCGGTGAGCGGATCACGGTGGAGTTCAATACGTTTGCCAGCCGGGACCAGATCTGGGCGGGCACAAACTATCTGTGGAACATTGGCTCGGGCATCGGCCAGAACTATCGGGACTCTATCGCCACGGACGGAATCATCTGGAAAGGTTCCGACACCGCGCTGAAAGATGTGACCGATGGCACGAGCAATGTCGTCATGCTGGCAGAATCGCTGATGGGGCTGCGGGGCGGAAACACAACCACGCTCGTCGATGCTCAGCGACAGATGGCCCGGGGAGCGACCGGATCGCCGGGCGCCTGGACCGCGGAACAACTGCATGCCCAGCCGCGAACAAGCTTTGCCGGGAATCGTTGCGAAGCCTGGATTCGCGCGGTCGGCTATATGTGCACGATCAATGCGTTCTATACGCCGAACAGTCCAGAGCCCGATCTGGCCCATCACGGCGACGCCATTATGTCGGCCCGTAGTGCGCATCGGGGAGGCGTGCAGGCCGCATTGTGCGATGGCAGTGTGCGATTCGTGGAGAACTCGATCGATAAGTCGACCTGGCAGCGGCTGTTCTCCCGTGCAGACGGTGCAGCACTGGGAGAGTTTTGAGAGATGTGATTGGTGCCGGGGCTGGCGACGCTTTTTAGCCAGTCGCTGGGGGGTGGTTGCGATGAGCCTGTTGATCGCTGGCTGCGATGGGGCACCCTCGGCTCCACCGGTGCTGGAGTTTGATGCCCCCCAACAGTTGAGTCTGGCGTCCGAGGTGTGGGTGCTTGATCCGGAGTTTACGGCCAGCGACGAGTCCCGCTTGCAGACCTATTTCGCTCGCCATCCTGACTTGGCAGGGAGTCCGACATTTGCCAAGAGACCATTGATCTATCGTCACGGTGCCAGTGAGTCCCGATACTACTGGATTGACGGCGTTGGGGACTCGGCGTCCTGGACCTGCCTCCTGATTCGCGGAAAGACCGCGGCAATCTCGTATGGGCAGGGGGCATTTCACTAACCTACGGTTCGTCGCGCTGGTTCGTTGCCGGCAGCGGCCATTCTTCGCGGTGTGGGTCACTCCATGAAAGGTTACGCCTGCCATGCTGATCAGGTTTCTGCTTCCTGCTGATCGATCTGTGAGTATTTTCGACGTTGTCCGCCCAGCGGTGATCATGGCAGTGGCCATCGGTTGGTTGTGTGTGAACGCGCCAGCCGGGGCACTGGCACAGAACTCCTCTCCGCGCCCCGCGGCTCCCAAGATTCGGATTGTCAATCGGCTGTTCTGGCAGGATGCGGTGACGAAGTCTGTGATGTGGGGTGATTTAACTGCGGGCAGCAAATGGGAGGTAAAACCCGCGCAGGTGGCTGGGTTTCCCCAGTTAGATCCCAAGCGGCAGACACTTGTTCAAATGAAAATCATCGGACAAGTTCTCCTGGTGGGAGTCCGTGATGAGGAGGATGGTTCCTTCGGCAGTGGGTGGGTCGCGATTGATACAGGCGTGGGCGAAGAACCGCACGGCGACCATTCGCATTGGGTGTACTTGAACCCGCCGCGGGTGCTTGCCGCAGTGATTGACGCAGAGCAGGGGAACCCCGCGCACCTGTATGCGTATGACAATATGTTCTACCTGGCTCAAGATGCACGGAACGGCTTTTCGCAGATCGATCCGGTCGGGTTGCTGAAGGGAAAAGGGAAAGCCGCCGCCCGCTTCTTTCCGGGTGGCGGGGGGCACATCACGATTGCGGCGGCGAACAACGACATCGCGTTCAGCACGTGGATTGCTCGTGAGGGAGACGACGCTGGACGGGTGGATGTGGTGGACCTGAAAGCGAGACAACCGGCAATTGTGCAGTCGTTCCAACTGCCCAGCGGGGGCATTCACGGAGCCATCGCCACATCCGGGCGGGCGTTCTTTGCTCCCGCTGACGGAATCTGCTGGGTCGACATTCCCCAGCGGCAGAGCATGACCAAAGCCCCGCCGGTCCACACGTTGTCCCTGGGCACAAGTGCATCCACCAGCAAACCCAATCGCACGGGGGCGTTTGTGGCGCTGGGATCCTGGCTGTTGATGACCACCGGTCGCGATGCCGAGTCAACACTGTGCCTGGTGAATGCCGCCGCCAACCCGCCCGCGGTGATGTCTTTGCCTCTGGAGACTGCGGCCGGGTTCTCACTCGTGACGCCGGTGGTGACTCGTTCCGTGACGGCACGCAAACTGGCCTTGGTCTTTCAGAATGCTGAAGCATCTGCAGGTGAGACCTCAACGGATGGCGGGAAACAGGATGGGCTGGTGATCGTTGATCTCGACCCGAACAATGACAACAGCTTTGCGGATGCCCGTCCGCAGAAACGAATTGCAGTCGGCCGCAGTTGCGTGGAAGGGCACAATGGGCATCACTCCATGTGTTTCGATCCGCGGGCCCGTTACGCAACGATTGCGAACCCCGGGGATGGCACGCTGAGTGTCCTCAGTCTGGAGGACTATTCGATCCTGGCGACGCTGCAGGTGGGTGGGCAGCCGGAGTCGATTGCGTCCCGCGGGGGGCCCGCCGGTCACTAATTTCCTGCTCTGGCCAGTGGGGTTCGCCGCGGCTACGGCGGGGCGAGGAAGGCGGGCCAGCGTTTGTCGTCGCAGCGTGGCCGTTGGGGCATGGGAATGCCCCAACGGGCTTTT
>JBGSIP010000077.1:0-2185 GCA_041742495.1 Planctomycetaceae bacterium | reverse complement strand
TCAACTCCGGCCCAGCCGCGATTGCCGTCCGGCGAACATCGCAGATGTGGGGCATTCGCCTGACGCGGTCTGGTCCGATTATTCCAGCCAATTCAGTCGTGCGTGCTTGACGCATGTTTGACTCGATTTCACCGGCCCGAGCGACCGATTCCCGACGCGTTGCGGAAATCGTCATGCCGATAGCGAAGTTGTGTCGGCATTCCACGTTCCAGGTTCTCCTGCGCAACGCCCTGCGATGTCGACAAAAGGTGTCACGCGGGCCCGTCCACTCGCCCGGTGACCCTCCCCCGGGTCAACGTTGAAGCCACGCGAGGAAGTCCATGAAGCTGAAAACTCGACTGACACTGACGTTTCTAGCCTGCGGCCTGCTGCCACTGATTGTGGCGGGCGTGCTGAACTTCCGCTCGGCCACCATCGGTCTCCACGATGTGTCTGAGGCTGGCCGCGGCGGCCTCTCCAAGCAGGCGGTCGACAACCTGGTGGCAATCCAGGCGTCCCGTCGCAGCGAAGTCGAATCGTACTTCGAAACGCTGGCCAAGCTGATCAACTCGATGTCAGAGACCCCGATGGTGGTCGACGCGGCCCGCGATCTGCCGCAGTACTTTGCCAACTATCGCGCCGAAGCCAGCCTCGACAACCTCGAAGTGGTCAAGCAGGAACTGAAGTCGTTCTATCGCGACGACTTCAACGCCATGTACAAAGACAAGAACGGCCGCTCGGCTCCGTTCGACTCGTATCTGGGCAGCCTCAGCGACAACGCGCTGGCCCTGCAGCACGCTTACATCAAGTCCAATCCCAATCCGCTCGGCTCCAAGCACAAGCTGAGCCGCGGTGCGGCAGATACCAACTACAACCGGATGCACGCGGTGATGCACCCGGTGATGACCAGCTTCCTCGAACAATTCAAGCTCTACGACATTTTCCTCGTGGACGCCCAATCTGGCGACGTGGTCTACACCGTCTTCAAGGAAATCGATTTCGGCACGTCGCTGGTCAATGGTGCCACGTCGCAATCGAATCTCGCCGAAGCATTTCGCCAGGCAAATCAACTGAGCAACGGCGAAGTCGCCTTTGTGGATTTCAAGCAGTACCTCCCCAGCTACGAAGACCCGGCCAGCTTCATGGCGACACCGGTCTTCGATGGGGAGGAACGTATCGGCGTGCTGATTTATCAGATGCCGATTGCTGAAATCACCCAGGTGATGGCCTCGACGGTTGGTCTGGGCGAAACCGGCGAAGCATTCCTGATCAGTGCTGACGGCCTGTTCCGGTCCGACTCCCGCAAGGATCCCGAGAACTTCTCGACCGTCGCCTCCTTCCGTCACCCCGAAACGTCACGGTTTGAGCTACCAGAAATCAAGCAGGCCGCCACGACGGGTGCCACAGGCCATCTGGTCACCAAGGACTATCAGGGTGACAGCGTCGTGCTGGCGTACTCACCCGTGAAGGTTCAGGACACCACCTGGTGCCTCGTCACCAAGATGGACGAGAAAGAAGCCTTCGCTGCCGTGGCAGAAATGGACACCATCAACCGCGCCGCGAGCAACAGCCTGATCTGGTGGACGCTGGTGGTCGGAGGTATCGCGGTGGCCGGAGTGCTCGGCGTGGCGATTCCCACCTCGAATGCGATTGCAGGACCCATCGGTAAGGCCGCTCACTATCTGGAGCAACTGGCGAACGGTCACCTGAAGCAACGGCTGATGGTGAAGGCCTCAGGGGAAGTGGGCAACCTCATCACCGCCGCCAATCAACTCCGCGACAGCCTGTCGTCCACGATCGTGCAGATGTCGGAGAACGCCTCCACGCTGAACCAGTCTTCGGTGCAACTGATTTCCACCGCCGAAGAAATGACTCGCGATGCCGACGAAACGACGTCGCAGTCCAGCTCGGTCGCGGCCGCCGCTCATGAAATGTCCACGAACATGGCCACCATCGCCGGTTCGACCGATCAGATGGCGAACAACATCCGCTCCGTCGCGGCAGCCGTGGAAGAAATGACGGCCAGCATCTCGGAAGTGGCTCGCAACTCGGAACGGGCTGCCTCGGTGGCAGAAGACGCTGCTCGCCTGACGTCACGCAGCAGCCAGAAGATCGAATCGCTGGGTGTCGCCGCTGATGAAATCGGCAAGGTGATCCTGGTGATTCAGGACATCGCCGAGCAGACCAATCTGCTGGCTCTGAACGC
>JBGSIP010000076.1:0-2441 GCA_041742495.1 Planctomycetaceae bacterium | reverse complement strand
TTTTTTTTTTGGGGGGGGGGTGGGCCCCCCCCCCGCCCAAAACCGCTGGCTTCGTCACATCGCGGCCGGTTTAGAATTCTCCCACTGCCACGCCGTCGTCGATGGCGCACAAGTATTCCAGCGTCGAATTGACGGCAGCATTCTTGTTGTGGTTGATGTTTTCACTGATGAACCGCACGCTGCCGTCACCCAGCGCAAACTGCGATCCCCCTTGGTGATTCGACACAAACGCCCGCTTGCATTCCGCGTTTTCCGGGCAGTTGATGAAGCGGAACGAGGCCCCCACCACCATGGCAATGTTGTCGTTCTGTCCCCCGACGCGCCCGGCACTGCCGAACACTGAAGCCGAGAAGGGTTCATTCACACCATTCGCCGTGGCCGGAGCCGGACGTTCATAGCAGCGCTCCCCGATCATCAGCGTATTCGTGAGTCCGTCCGTCACATCGGCAAATCGCATCCGACTGTCGACAAAGAACATCCCGTTGGCGCCAGGTACGGCAATTGTCGGATTGACGGCCAAAGAGTACGGGCGAATGTTGTGGCTGCCGTTGACCGCGACGTAGTTGGTTGCCGATGCATTTCGTAACCCGTTGTTGATGTCGCGAAACTGGCGCGTGTTCACGTCCAGATTGCGCGGGCCCACATCGCTGGGGCAGCGGACAGAATCAATCCGCTGTTGCATCTGATCGCGAATCGCCGTCACCGCCAGTTGCGCCGACAGCAGTTTGGTTCCCACTCCAATGGTGTCGTACAGCGGCCCTTGTTCCATGAACGGGAGCAATTGCGCCATCCAGGACCAGTAACCGCACGATCCGTTGGCCCCGTTGCCAGCGTTGCAGGTGGCACCAACCGCCGTGTAATCCGCGGACTGATTGACGATCCCCGGCGGCAACGTGCGGTGAGTATCGTGATAGTTGTGCAGCGCCAGAGCCAATTGCTTCAAGTTGTTCTTGCAACTGGACCGCCGCGCGGCCTCGCGCGCCTGCTGCACCGCAGGCAGCAGCAAAGCGACCAGAATCGCGATGATGGCAATCACCACCAGCAACTCGATGAGCGTAAACCCCTGTCGTACCGTTCGTCTGTTCATGGGACCACCCGTAGCAAAATGAGCGAAGTGAAATGAGACCTGAAGGCCGCGCAGCGGAGCAGAAAGCGCCGCCCACACAGCCTTCATCCAAAAACAACGGCGGAAATGTGCAGATCATTCAATTCCACTCACGAATCTAGCAAATTCCGGGTCGGCGCTCGCATGAAGTTGTTGTCCCGTCTTTGAACTATTTTGCCGGCAATTGAGAATGGAAAACGCGAGGCTATTCCATCGCATTCTCAGCACGCATCGGTTCTTCCAATTGCGGAATCTGCGTGTGTGGTATCTCGCGGGCAGAGGTTCTTTGCTCACCACCGTTCGCATGGCGGTGGTCGATCGGCTTACCGAATATGCAGCCATTTCTTGTCAGGCTGGTATGCTCAGTTGTGTCGCTCTGTCTCGCGAGGACCACTGAGCAACACAGCAAGCAGCCCGCCGTGGACCGCCTCGTTGGCGGAGTGTGGTATGCCACAGTCTCCGGCACGTGGCATCCCGCGCCGATGCGAAAAAAAACGGGTCTCGGCTGAGAGTTCGCGGCATCTCGGCCATTTTCTTGCTGGCCTGACGTTTTGAGTTGTGGGGCCGAGCAGGTTCCCGGTTCCGCAACGGATGGGCCAATCGGACAGAAAGGGCGTGATGCCTGATCGCGGTGAAGATTTTCTGTCCCTGTTCACCCCAAGCATACCCGTCATACGGGCCTATATCGGGATGTATTTGTCGCATTCGGCCGACGTGGATGATGTCTTTCAGCAAACCAGCATCGTGCTGTGGCGGAAGTTCCCCACCTTCGAGCCGGGCACCAGCTTTCACAGTTGGGCCTGTCAGGTCGCCGCTTTCGAAATTCGCAACTTCTTGCGCTCGCAGTCCCGTTCGCGGCAGGTGCTGAGTGAAGAGACGGTGCGGGCAATTGCCGACCAACATTCCCGCCAGCCTGATCGACTGGCGATCATCGCGCGGGCAGTGGAGACTTGTCTGTCGCGGCTGTCGGCGGACGATAGTGACTTCGTGCGGCGGTGCTACCACGCCCAGAAGTCCATCAAGGAGGTGGCGGAAGAATCCGGGCGGCACGTCGACGCCATTTACAGCCGCTTGAAGCGACTGCGACAGGTGCTGCGACTGTGTCTGGACAAACAGCTTCAGGAGGCAGCCCAGTGAAGACTTTGGAAAGCGCACGCTGATGTCCAACGCAATGGAAGACCTGATTCACGGTTACGCCAACCAGTCGCTCACGCCCGAGCAACTGGCGGAACTTGACCACGCCCTGCGGTCCTCTCCCGCCACGCGCGAGCAATTTCTACACATCATGGAGGTGCATGCGGTCCTGGGTCAGGTCGCGTTTCCGCCGGGGCCATTG
>JBGSIP010000075.1:0-1642 GCA_041742495.1 Planctomycetaceae bacterium | reverse complement strand
GCGCGCAACCCGCTCCTGTTGCCAGCATCCACGCGCAGAGCAAGCCAGCGAGCGCGAGACCGGCGTGCATCCGCCTGGCTGGCCGTTGGTGGCTCTCACGCGGAGGACAAACAGGATGGGCTTGGTGCGAACTGGTCATATTCCAACTGCATGGCGCGGTGACGAGGGTCGTCATGGCGTCTTTCTGAATGGTCGATGCTGGCCCCGCACACTCGGTGGCGCGGGACGCTGGCCGGGCGTCCTCCCCGCTGGGGAAGATGATTGGCCGCCGCCAAACTTCATGGTAACGGGCGGGCGGGCTCCCCGTCACGGAACGGCGACGACCGGAGATGTGAATTCGTCTTCATGAATCCAGTAGTTGGCAAACTGCGTGGAATATGTGCGGGAAAACCACTGTTCCAGCTCGCGCAACTGCTCGACGGCCAGCGTGCGGCCTGGTGCACAAAAGGTGTTGCCCAACGGTTCTGCCAGCAGTTCCCCATCGTGGACCACGAGGTCGCCCCCCTTGAAGACATAGCGCGGTCGTTGAAACATGCGTCGCCGATCGGCGTCGTCGTGGAACACCGTGATGTCAGCCGCCGCCCCAGGGGCCAGGTGCCCTCGATCAGTCAATCCCAGCAGACGAGCCGGCGCGGCCCGCGTGATGATGGCAATCTCCGACAGGGTGTACTCCCGGTCCAGGCTGGCCAGGTGCGTCCGCTCTTTCACCGCGGCCGGCATCCGGTCCAGCATCTCGGTCCGCAGCCCACGATCCATCAGCAGCGCAATCACTTCCGGATACTTCACAAAGGCGCCACCGTTGGGATGGTCACTGCTCATGGCTAGCTGCCACGGGTTTTCGACGAGCAGATACCACTCCAGTCCAATCGCCCATTGGATGGCGTGGACGAGCGTGCGATAGGGGCGGAATTCGCTGGGGATCACGCCGCAGCTCCCCTCCTGTTCGCTGTCTTCGGAAAACCAGCGTCCGCCCGAGAGCCGGTGCAGGTGCTCGCTGAAAGGGGCATCGCCGGTGACCGTCATCGCTGCGCCGGGGGTGATGTGTCCCACGTCGACGGTGATCTCCGGGTGCCGCGCCAGAAAAGAGACCAGTTCCGGAACGGCGCTGCGGAACGAAGCCCCTTCGGCGGCGTTGCCTCCGTAACTGTGAAACTGAATGTGGGCAAAGTGGCCGCGGCTCCCCTCGAGAGCCGACATCGTGGCCAGTGTCGTTTCAAAGTTGCCAGGCAGCCCCAGATTGTTGCAGTGAATGTGTGCCGGATGCGGCAGACACAGGTCGTCGGCGGCCCGCGCCAACGAACGCACAATCTGTCGCGGTGTGACGCCAAAATGGGGGACCGGAGCATCGAGTTCGGCAATCGACTTGCGGCTGATCTGCTTCCAGTTCTCAACACCGCCGGGATTGACAATTTTCAGCCCGTATCCGCGGGTGGCACCCAGCAGCCAGCCGCAGAAACCGGTCAGCGCTTCCTGATCCTGACGGGCCATCAGGTCGAGCGCGTAATGGTTGTTGCCAATGAGCGTGAGAAACGCCTTGTCGACGACCGGGGTGTCCAGAAACTCGCTGTGCGCTGTCCTTGCCGCAGAGCCCGCAATGGCCGCATCAATGACGGTGGTGTAGCCCATGCCGGCAAACAGATAG
>JBGSIP010000074.1:0-6855 GCA_041742495.1 Planctomycetaceae bacterium | reverse complement strand
GTCGATCCAGATCTCGCCGCCACCAAAAGCGGGAGTCTGGATGAGCACCAGATCCCAGTGCACGGCGCTGCGGTTGCCGTTGTCGGCCGTGGTGTAGGCATTGCCCGGCGTGAAATGCAGTGAACCGCCGATTTTTTCGTCGAACAGGGTATCGAGCATTGGTCGTTTGACGGCGTGATTGGTTCCCAGCGAGAACTCGCCGATGTAGCGGGCCCCGTCATCCGTGTCGAGAATTGCGTTGAGGGCGTCGGTTTGATTGGCGGTCGCGGTGACGATGCGGCCATCGCGAAACTCAAAGCAGATGTCCTGGAACGTGCGTCCCTGATAGCGCGAGCCCGTGTTGTAGCGAATGGTCCCATTCACGCTGTTTCGCACTGGGGCGGTATAGACTTCGCCGTCGGGAATATTGCGACGACCGTGACAACTGACAGCGGGGATATCGGCGATCGAAAACGTAAGGTCCGTTCCCGGTGCCACCAGTCGCACGTCTCGACCACGGGTGAGCAACTCCAGCAGTGGCTGCTGACGGCGTTCCAGATCGGCGTAGTCGGCAGTGCAGACAGCGAAGTAGTAGTCTTCAAAGCTCCGTGTGCTCATGCCGGCGGCTTGGGCCATCGAAGGCGTGGGATAGCGCAGGACGACCCAGCGCGTGGCGGGCACGCGCTGATCCAGGTGGACCGGCTTGGAATAGCGCTGCTGATAGAGCTTGAGCAGATCGTCCGGCACGTCGGCATACTCTTCACTGTTGGCCGTGCCGCGGATGCCGATATAGCACTGCGTGGCCTGCATGGCAGCGCCGTCCAGATCGGCCATCAAATCAAAAGCGGCAGCCGAACCGCCGCGGAGCAGACACCGCTGAATCTGTTGTGCCCGCCACCAGACCAGCGGAATGCCGCCGGCGGCGTGGACCCGCTCGATGACCGCCTCAACCAGATCGGTGCAGGGAAGGTCGGTCGCTTCGATAATCACTCGCTCGCCCGGTTGAACGCGGGTCGAATGAGTGACGAGGACCTCGGCCAGCCGTTGCAATCGCGCGTCCATCGTTGTCGTGAATCACTTTCAAAAGCACATGGGAGATCAGGAACTCTGACGACGGGAAGCAGAAACAGCGGCGCCGGCGAAAATGCCGCCGGTGCCGCCGTTGTCAAAGCTGCCCAGGGACGCGATTAAGGCTTGCTCAGCGCCTGCACGACTTCCAGAACTTTCTGGCTGTCCTGCACGGCGTTCACTTCGGTGTTCTTGTGAACAATTTTGCCGTCGAGTCCGATAACGTAGGTCCAGCGCTGGGCGGTGACGCCGCGGGTGAGACTGAATTCCTTCCCGTCGATTTCCTTGGCGATGGTGGCTCCGGCACCGGTCGGCACGCCAAACACCTTGGCCACTTCGCCCGATTCGTCTGCCAGCAGGGCAAAATTGAGATTGTGAGCCGCTTTGAAGAGCTTGTGATTCTCGACAGAGTCGCCACTGACGCCCACCACTTCGACGTTGGCATCGCCCAGATCCTTCTGGTGATCGCGGAAGCCGCAAGCCTGCTTGGTGCAGCCGCCGGTCATGTCGGCAGGATAGAAGTACACAACCAGAACCTTCTTGCCGACGTGGTCGCTCAGTTTCCACTCGGCACCCGTGTCGTCCTTGGCGACGAAATCGGGGACCACATCCCCCACGTCGAGTCCGCGGGAATCAGCCTTTTTTGCTTTGCCAGATTTGGGCGGTTGGGCAAACACTGCGGAAACGCTCAGCGTGACCAGCAGCATGACGGCGAGGCAGCGCAACATGGGCAGGACTCCTTGCAACGGGACTCAAGGGGGGCGGGAACTCTCCACGGAGAAGTCGCGAACTGCAGAGAGACCGGCCGTCGCTGATGGTCCGACCTTGTGTCGCCGCGGCGACGCTATCTCTGCCAATTCCATCACCTGGTGCCGCCGCAGGACTGTTCTGGCGACTCGTATCCCGAGTGAGGGCATCACGAAACGCGAATTCCTCCGAATTCAAGATGAAATTCTCGGCAAGCCTCACGGGAAAAGCAACGCCGCCTGCAGGCAGGGGGCCAATCGAGATGGCAATTCCCGAAATCAACCCACTGTGCGTTGAGACTGTGAGCGATCTGGACCAAACTGGCCAGTCTTCGCTGCGCCTTCCGGAAGCCACGTGCTGGCCAGTCTCGTTCATACTGCACCACTCTCATGTTGAAATCACGGCTGTTCTGGCGACTGTTCATGACTTATGCCACCTTGACGGTGGTGAGCATGAGCGTGGTCGTGGCCGTTGTGGTCCGGCAGTCGCGAGAATTGGCCATCACATTCACGCGCGAGAGCTTGCTTCGCGAGGCCAATTACGTCCGCGGGGAGGCCATGGCGCTGGCGCGAGGGGCACCCGGGGCGCGGGAACGACTGATGGAACTGGCCCGTCAGTCGGGTCGTCAGGTGCAGGTGGTCGTACTGCCGTCGAATCTGATTTTTGACTCGCAGAACACCGGTGTTGCGGCGACGGAAGCTGCCACCGCGACGTCTCCGGCAGCCGACAATCACGTTGGCTCTTCGGAGGTCTCAACTGCCGATTGGAAGGACTTGCAGGCCGTCCCGGCGGAGGGGTACGGCGTGGCCGTCGATCCCCCAGAGGTGTATGTCTCGGTCCTCGCGTCCGGCGTGGAGGCTCCCATCGCAGTGCGCCTGCACGCGTCGTACCTTGAGGCCTGGGAGGCGCTGACGCCTTCGCAGGAGCTCTTGGGGACGCTGTTTCCTGCCGTCATTGTGCTGGTGATTGGCTCGACTCTGCTGGTGGTAGCCCGGATTGTTCAGCCGCTGAATGATCTGACCGTCGCCGCGGATGCCATTGCTAAGGGGGACTTGTCTCAGAGTGTGGAAACACGGGGCGACGACGAAGTGGCCCGCCTTGGCCTGGCGTTCAACACCATGAGTCAGGAAGTCGTCAGCCGCGTGGAAGAACTGAAACGGCAGGGGCGGCAGTTGCAGGAAACCCGCGACCGGCTGGCGGCCGTGCTGGAAGGCATGGTCGAAGGCGTCATTGCGCTCGACGCGCAGGAGCGCATCATTTTTGCGAATGAGGCGGCGTACCAGTTGGTTGAATTCTCGCAGTCACGCGCCAATGGCAAACGCGTGTGGGAAGTGATCCGCAATTCCACCGTACAGGAGGTGATTCGTCGGCTGTACGCAGGTGTGCCGCAGTCGCGGATGGAATTTGTCTTGCCGAGGTCGCGCTCGACCGTGGAGTTGTTTGCCTCGCGGCTGGCGGGCGACCCCTGTCCGGGGGTGGTGCTCGTGCTTCACGACGTGTCGGAAATCCGGCGGCTGGAGCGGTTGCGACGCGACTTTGTGACCAACGTGTCGCACGAACTCAAGACGCCGCTCGCCGCCATTCAAGGGTATGCCGACACGCTGTTGGATGGTGGGGCGCTGGAAGATCCTCCGGCTGCCGAACACTTTGTGCGACGGTTGCGGGAGCAGGCGGATCGTCTGCACACGCTGATTCTGGACGTGCTGCAGATTGCCAGGGTCGAATCGGGGCAGGAGACGTTTGAGGAAGAGCTGGTGCCACTGGCCGACGTGGTGGCTGATGTCCTGCAAAGTAGTGAGGCAATGGCGCTGCAGCGTTCAATCACCATCGTCTCTCAGCCTCCTCGCCACCCTGTTGCCGTGCGGGCGGATCGAGAGGGGGTGCGGACGATTCTCGACAATCTTGTGTCGAACGCGCTTAAGTATTCG
Source organism: Planctomycetaceae bacterium (assembly GCA_041742495.1). Taxonomy (GTDB): domain Bacteria; phylum Planctomycetota; class Planctomycetia; order Planctomycetales; family Planctomycetaceae; genus JBGSIP01. The sequence goes on along the minus strand of JBGSIP010000074.1, from coordinate 3,133 downwards.
CCGGAAGGGCGTCAGGTCGAGGTGGCGTGGGAACCGCAGGAGCAGTGGGTGGAACTGCGGGTCATTGATCAGGGGGATGGCATCCCCGCAGAGCAGCACGAACGCATTTTCGAGCGGTTTTATCGGGTGGATGCAGCCCGCTCACGCGATTTGGGGGGGACCGGGCTGGGACTGTCCATCGTCAAACATCTGTGCCAGATGTTCGGTGGCACAGTGGGAGTGGAGAGTGAATTGGGGCGGGGAGCCAGTTTTTGGGTGCGGTTGCCCCGAGCTGACTTTGCCGCGGGAAACACGGCAAACTCGGTTGGCAAAGCGTAAGCTGTCCGGCCGTAATGCTTTAGCGTAGAAGATTCACACATTCTTCATTGCGGGGCGGTTGTAAACTCGGCGGGCGGTCCATAGTGTCTGCGGCGTTCAAAAGGGGCAGGGAATTCGCCCAGGGTCTGGATACTCGCTCGCCATTTCAGGAGACGTATAGCCATGATGAGTTTGTCGCAGGCTTCGCGCCGCAGTTTTCTGTTGGCCGCGCTGATGCTGATGACCAGCGCAGGATGCAACGTGGAGAAGGTCGAAACCTCCGGTTCGACGTCCACCTCGGACAGCGGTTCAAGCACGGCTGCCGCATCGGGCAGCGGTGAAGCGTCTGGCTCTTCTGGCCAGGCAGACGTCGTGATTGACGGCTCAAGCACCGTGTTGCCGATCTCTGAAGCGATGGCGGAAGTGCTGAAGACTTCGGATGGCATGAATGTCATCGTGGGCAAATCCGGGACCGGCGGTGGTTTCTCGAAGTTTGCTCGCGGCGAAATTGACATCAGCGACGCCTCGCGCCCCATCAAGGAAAAAGAGGCTGCTGAGTGCGAAAAGGCAGGCATCAAGTTTCTGGAACTGACGGTCGCCATCGACGGGCTGACGGTGGTTGTCAATCCGCAGAACACCTGGTGCAAGTCGATGTCGGTGGCACAGTTGAAGAAGCTGTTCCAGCCCGGCAGCACGATCAAGACCTGGAAGGATATTGATCCTTCGTGGCCCGCTGACGAAATCAAGATCTACGCCCCGGATTCCGATTCGGGCACCTACGACTACTTTATCGAAGCGGTCGTCGGCGAGACCGATGGCAAGAAGATGCTGCGGTCGGACTACGAGCCCAGCTCGGACGACTCGATTCTGGTGGATGCCGTCAGCGGCAACAAGAATGCTATCGGCTTCTTCGGCTATGCGTATTACGTGAAGAGCAAGGATCGTCTCCAGGCGGTGGCCATTGCCAAGGCGGAAGATGGTTCCAATCCCGTGACGCCGACCGACGCCACGATTGAAGATGGGTCGTACTCGCCGCTGTCACGGCCGCTGTTCATCTATGTCAACAAGGCTTCGCTGAAGAAGCCGAAGGTGGCCGCATTCGTGAAGTACTACATGGGTGAAGGCCAGTCATTGGTTTCCAAGGTCAGCTACATCCAGATTCCTGCCGCTGTCCTGGCCGAGCAGAATGAAAAGCTGAAGGCAGCACTTGCTGAGTAGGGTTTGTGCATGGATCGCTCCGCAGCACCCGCGACGGTCTGCGGAGCGGTCAGCTTCGAGGGGAATGGACCGCGATCGGCTCATTTCGATTCCCGCCGGGCTGCGTCGGGTGTCGAAAGATCTGGCTTGCGGTTCAGGTTTGGGCCTTCGGCCCGACGCGGCAGCAACGAGTTGGTTCGCTAAGGCGTCCATCGCACATTGCACTGAAGAGACCAGTTCGTGGCCAACATTCCGCCCGCAGGCGCCAGCCCCCAGAAAAACGACGCGACGGAGAATTCCGCCGGTCGCGGCGGTCGCGGCATCACACTGCAGTTCTCTGTGCTGCGAGCCCGCGAGCAGTTCTATGCCCTGCTGATGTTTGGCTGTGCTTCGGTTTCGGTCGTCACCACCGCCGCCATCGTGGTGGTGCTGATGCGGGAGTCGTTCTTTCATGAGCGAGCCTTCTTCCGGCAGGTGTCGATTTGGCATTTCCTGACCGACCTGCGTTGGGCTCCGCAGTTTGACGACGGGTTTGGCATTCTGCCGCTGCTCTCTGGCACGCTGATGATCACCGGCATTGCTGCGCTGATCGGGCTCCCGCTGGGTCTGTTGAGTGCGGTCTATCTCAGCGAATACGCAAACCGCTCGACCCGGAAGTGGCTCAAGCCGGCCTTGGAATTGCTGGCCGGGGTGCCGACGGTGGTCTACGGCTTTCTTGGCCTGGTGTTTCTGACTCCTTACGTGCTGCGGCCGCTGCTGCAGGATGGCTTGGGCTTGGAAGTCGAGCAAAGCAACTGCCTGAGCGCCGGGATTGTGGTCGGGGTCATGATTGTGCCCATGATCTCCTCCCTCAGTGAGGACGTCTTGCGGGCCGTCCCCCGCGGACTCCGGGAAGCGGCGTACGCTCTGGGAGCGACAAAATACGAGGTGGTCACCCGGGTCGTCGTCCCTTCCGCACTGTCCGGAATCCTGGCCTCCTTCTTGCTGGCCATCTCGCGGTCGATCGGGGAAACGATGGCCGTGCTGATTGCGGCGGGGGCGCGGTCGACGATTGTCGTCAATCCGCTCAATGGCGGTTCGACCATGACCGCCTACATCGCCAACATCAGCGGTGGCGATGCGGAAGCGGGCTCGATCGAATACATGAGTCTGTATGCGGTCGCGATGACACTGTTCTTGCTGACACTGTCGCTGAACATCGTCTCGCAGTGGATTCTCAGTCGATATCGGGAGGCCTATCAATGACGGCTCTCACCGAAGAGCAGGAAGCGGCACGGTTTGCGGCCCGACTTCGCTGGCGGCGAAAAATCAGTTCGCTGTTCACTGTGATCTGCGTGCTGGCGGCATGGTCGTCGATGCTGCTGCTGGCAGTCATCATCGTGGCCGTGTTGCTCAAAACGGGGAACTTCCTCACGCTGGGGTTCATCCAGTCACACGACTCCCGGCTGTTCCCGGAAAAAGCGGGAATGCTGGCGGGCATCTGGGGAAGTTTCTGGCTGATGCTGCTGACGGCACTCTTTGCCATTCCGATTGGGATCGGGGCGGCGGTGTACCTGGAGGAGTATTCGCGAGATAACTGGATCACCCGCTTCATTCGCTTGAACATCGCGAATTTGGCGGGGGTGCCGTCGATCGTCTT
>JBGSIP010000073.1:0-2697 GCA_041742495.1 Planctomycetaceae bacterium | reverse complement strand
CGCCCATCCCCGCTATCGCCTGTACGGCAAGACGGGGACCGCTCAAAAGTATGATCCGACGCTGGGGGCCTATTCCCACTCGCGCGTGGTTTGCTCATTTGCCGGCGGCGGACCTGTCGAGCGACCGCAACTGGTGGCGATTGTGGTGATTGACGAACCGCAGGCTGCGGGCACGCACTATGGTGGCACCGTGGCTGCGCCAGTCGCCAGCCGCATTCTGGCAGGGAGTCTTGATCTGTGGGCGACTCAAGGCGCGTCACGAGTGCCAGTGCCAGTCGCCGACGCAGTGAACGAGCCACAATCACAGCCACCGACGAACTTCGTCCCGCTGCCCACGAGTGACGATCACGCTGCCGACTTGCACACGGTCAGCGAGACCGATTGAAGTCCTCGAGACCGTGTGCCGTCCATGCAGCCAAGTGCGGTTTGCAAGTCGGCGTGAACGTCCACTGGCGATGTCGATCTGCGCGGCTTACACCAGCGCTGGCGGCGGAGCATTCTGGTAGGCCCGGGAGCGGAACAAAAAGTCGACCAGGTTTCCTTCGTGTGGCTGCAGCCAGTTCAACTGGAAGGTCCGCACGGTGCCGATATTCAGGCGATCGATATTGCGGGCATCGATCAGCTCGCGAATGTAGGCGGGATCTTCCGTCAGCGCCGTGGCCACCAGTGTCGGACCGATTGCCTTGATCATCTCCTTCTGCGGGCATTCCACCACGGACGCCATCGGGAACATGTACTCCGTGTTGGCCAGTTGTGGTTTGGGATCGCGACAATAGACAATGGTGGGGCGAAGGAAATCATACCGCTCGTGATGTACCCACCGGTCACCTTGGCGGTACTTCGCGGTGACATCCTCGCACCCCGCTTCTTTCAGCAGGTCGTCAATCTGCGCGTTGACAGCTTCGGCGACTCCGGGAGTTGTGAAGGCTGCCAATCGCGCGTGCGGATCGTCCATGCGGGTGGGGGCGATGGGGCCTAGCCGCTGGGCGAGTGCATCGGCAATCGCGGCTCCGTGCCGCGGAGTCCAGATGCCCGAACAATTGATGCAGCCGCGCCCCCCGTTGACGACAACGCTGTCCGCCATGAGGTCGATGTAGTCTTCCCAGCGATCACAGATATCTTCGCCGAGAATAATCTTGCTGAAGCCCGGCCCGTGGACCTGGACACGCGGGTTACCGGCGTACTTGTCGACCGTCGCCTTGCCGCCGAAAATCATCACCCGTTCGACAAGTTCGGTGACCGCATTGCCCACCTCGTGCGGGCCGGGATAGAGAGAAATCGCTTCGGTCGGAATTCCCGCGGCCGCAAACGCAGCCGCCATGCGATAAGGCGTCCAGGGCTCACTCGAACCAGGCTTGAGCACCAGTCCAATCTGCATCGGCAGGCAGGGGAGCCACAAGGTGTGTACGCCCGGTGAATTGGACGGCAGCACCAGTCCCAACGCCGGGGTGGTCGACTGATAGCTGACGATCACGCCGCGGCCTTCTTCGCCGTAGCCTCGTTCCAGCACTTCCAGCGGCAAACCGCGAGTGAGTGCATCGAGAATTTGTTCCATCTTCCGCAGGACAAAGGCAGATTTGTCCATGTTGCCGCGGCACATATTCAGCGGCAGACCTGTGCTGGCCGATTGCAAGCGGCAGAAGTCTTCCGGCGACTGGCTGCCATTTCCCACCTGCAGCGTGCCGCTCAGATACAGATCGCCGGCTTTGGCGCACATGGCAACGAGTTCGCGAATCGGAATTTGCTTGAGGGCTCTGCGTGCCTGCTCGGCTTTGCGCATGTCCATCTTCACGATGCCGGCATTCGCCTGATGCACCTTCGCAAGAATCTCGCCTGATTCGAAATGGACGACGTCCTGTTTCTCAAGGCTTTCGTACGGCTTTCCCCAGCGAATGACGGGAATCTCCAGCATGGTTCGCTCCTCTATGGGCAATTGCGCCGACCTGCGGATGACGGGTCGATGATGAATGCGTGAGTGAGGGGGGGCTCGTGAGCCCCCCGCGATGTCAGGCCGGTGAGCGTGCAACAGTTTCGCGAGCCACGCGGTGGTGGCCACGCATTCCGGCAAGGCGACGGTCCGACTTGGAACCAACGTGCCTAGTACACGCCGACGGTCGTGGTTTTGGCAAAGACGTGATACGGCCGCACGCCGCTCACGCCGTCCCAAGGATATTTTTCGTGCGGCGGTTCGCGCTCCCCTTCGTCACGTTCCAGGAAGCCGGGAATGAACAATTCGTCCGTCGTGGTGTAGAGCTTCACGCGGCCGGTCTCCCCATAGGCGACCGGCTTGGTGTGGTCGTCAAAGGTCACCACTTCCACCACGGCCCGCGGCTGCGGTGCATAGTAGGTGATCTTGAAGTTGTCTTCCGGAACAAACGGCTTGCCACACGCCAGCCCCATCAGGGTGTTACCATACGTGGGCGTGATATAGACGTTGTCGCCCAGCAGTTCTTCGCGGGCGAAGCGATACCACTGCTGCGTGAATTCTGTCCCGCCGCAGAAGATCCCCATGATGCCAGACTCTTCCACGCTGCTGCCGTCGTCCATCAATCGCAGCGCCAGGGCTTCGAGCAACTTTGGTGTGGTGAACATGCACTTGATGTCATGGTTGGCCGACAGGATGGTGACGGCCTGATCGATGACGTGCCGGCTGTAGGCCTTGGCTCCTTCGACGTCCCCCTTCTTGAGCAGCTTGAC
>JBGSIP010000072.1:0-6651 GCA_041742495.1 Planctomycetaceae bacterium | reverse complement strand
GACTTCCTGCGTGATGTTGACGGACTCGTCCGCGCCGAGCAGGTGCGGTCCATCAATGAGAATCACCTTCAAGCCCCGTTCCTGAGCGACTTCCAGCGCGATTGGCTGGATTTCTGCCCGAAAATTGGTGGCGAGTTGCTCCTGAAAACTGGCCATCATTTGCTGGGCCCGCAGCTGGCCCTGATCGCGCTGCTGCAGCAATTGCATGCCGAGCTGCTGGAGCATTTGCATCTGCTCGTCCGTGGGAGCGGCCCCAAATTCCTGACGTTTGGCATCCATCTGCCTCTGGAGCTCACGATTAAGCTGGTCGGTTTCGCCGAGCAGTTCGCGCTGTTTGTTCTGCACCAGCATCTGGAACTTGCTTTCGCGACCGGTGCCCTGCAGCACTTGCCCCAGATTGATCACGGCAACCGACGCAGAGCCCTCGGATTGCACCGCCGGCTGACATCCGACCAGCGAAATGGTCAGCCCGAAGGCACACAAGGCCGAGGCGAAACGGGAACTGAGAACGTCGGCCAGCATGGTCGTCTGTCCAGGCATAGAGGGTGGCGAAATCCGGACGTGCCGGGTCGCGGTGGTGGCAGCGACGCCAGGCTGGCGCCACCGATGGGCTGCACTGTAAATCCGCGCCCTTCGTACGGCAACGCTGGCTGCCGTGTGGGAAGATTCGGGACGGGTGTTGAAATGGCCGGCGGGAGGCGGGATGTTTGGAATTGAGTCGACGGCGGAGAGCAGCGTACAAGGGGCGGCTGTCGGGTGCGGCGGGGCCAGCGGGACGCCGGTTTTTCACGTGCAGAGAGTTCACCACCGTTGGCAGGCAGGCACGGCAGCAGAATTGGATTGCGGAAGTCCATGAACTTCGCTGGACACCGCGGGTGACACACCGCGGCGGTGACGGCAGCGGGCTTTCTTTTTCTCGCCAAGATCAGGCAAGGATGCACAGGTGCATGTCGCACTCCAGCGTGGCCACTGACGCGCAACGTCGCGGGGCGATCTTGCGGGATTTGGCGTGGTCGAATGAACGGGCGGGCCGAGGCCTGCAATGGGCGCAGACGATTCCGCTGCTGACGGTGATCGGCTTGTTAATCGCCGTGGGACTGGCCGCATTGCACCATGGGGACGGCCTGGTGGGCGGAGCCAGTCTGCGCGACAAACAGATCGTGTGGTTCATCCTGGCCATTCCCGCAGGACTACTGACTGCGGCAGTCCCCTATCGGCGCTGGCGGTTGTGGGCCTGCTGGATGTTTCTGGCAGGACTTGTTGGACTGCTGGCTGTGTATCTGTTTGATGCGCGGCAGGGTTCGCAGCGGTGGATTCCCATTGGCCCGTTGTCGCTGCAGCCGTCCGAGTTCATGAAGCTGGCGTACATACTTGCGCTGGCGGACTACCTGCTGTATCGCACATCACACCGCCGGCTGTGGGGGCTGATTCCTCCGACTGTGCTGACACTGGTGCCCGTTCTGCTGATTCTCAAAGAACCGGATCTGGGAACCTCGCTGGTGTTTCTGCCGGTATTTGCCGCCGTGAGCTACGCGGCGGGTGCGCGCGTGCGACATTTTGTGCTGGCGGCCGTGGTGGCGATCGCGCTGTCGCCGGTGTTGTGGATGAACATGTCCAGCGAACAGCGTTCGCGCGTGACGAGCGTGTTCAGTCAGCGGGATGGTGGGCAGGTGCCGACGGGCGATGGTTACCAGTTGCATCTGTCCAAGCAGTACCTGGCATTTGGCGGCTGGCTCGGCCGCGAGGTGGATGGCGTGACCGTGGACGATCCCGCGGCATTGAAGCTGCCGGCCAGCCGGACAGACTTTATCTTTTGCCTGGTGGGAGACCGGTTTGGCCTGGTCGGCACGCTGGGCACGTTGGGACTGTATGTGGTGCTGGTGGCGGAGATCGGCCGGATTGCGAGCCGCACGCAGGATGGATTTGGCCGACTGGTCGCGGTGGGAGTGGCCGCGCTGCTCGCCGTGCAGGTGACGATCAATGCCGGCATGACGGTGGGTCTGATGCCGATCACCGGGTTGACGCTGCCGCTGTTGAGTTATGGTGGCTCCAGCCTGGTGTCAACCGCCATCGCACTGGGGCTGGTGGGAAGCATTGCGCTGCGTCCCCAGTTTGACGTGGCGGGTGAGCCGTTCCTGTTTGACGATGACGAAGCATAGCGTCAACCGAACGAGCGCCGGTTGGGCGCGATACGGAGCGCGAGGCGACTCGAACAATCTCCGCAGCGACGCACAAGACAACTTGCACCTTGCAAGCTACGTGGCGTCCAGTGAACATCGTCGGGGTGGCTATTCTTCGCCGGCGAGGTCGAGTCGGCAGTCGGGATCGTGCGGTTGCGGCTGGCCGACTTGTTCGACCGGGTGCGTGAACAGGTAGCGCCAGACGGCCTCATGCTGCAGCCTGCCATCAGCGGTCTTCACCGCCGATTTGCCGGGAGTGACGCAACCGTGGGCGCGATCGGGATTGTCGCCGACGTTCGCACGTGTGATCAGACGGCGCGAGTTTTCGAACGGAGCCGGTGTGGCGTCGACATCGACAATGGGCCCCAGCGCGTTGAGTCCGAGCATTTCCCAACTGCGGCAGTAATGGTCCCCCGTCCAGCCGCCATCGAGGACATGGCTGAAACCAAAGTAACGGTTGGCCGGAGTGGCTGAGGGGAGCGACTGCCAGACTTCCAGTTGGTCGCGCGGACCGCAGAGCATCACTACGCGATCGACGCGCTGATGCACGGCAAACCGGGCCGATGTTGTGCTGCCGTGAGAAGAGCCCGCCATGATGACCCGGTCCCAACACAGATCGTTGCCGTCGGGAGTCAGGTAGTCATCCCATCTTCCAGCGGGGTGCTCGGCCGCAAGCCAGCGGACAAACTGAATGGCCCGCTGCTGCATGCCATCGGCGAGAGGGACATTGATATACGGGCTGAAGTCGCGGCCGGTGGCCGCTTCGAGCCGAATGTTGCCCAGGTAATCGGCCGTCGGGGGGGCACTGCGATTGAGTTTGTTGAACCAGCCCCGCGCGTAGTGGACCTGAATGGCATGAAAGCCCATCTCGTTGAGCCGGTCGAACAGATCGGCATTGTAGCCCATCATCCAGATGACCAGTTTGCCGCGGGATTCGACCTGCAGATTGACGCGTGCGTGCTGGAGATCCTGCGGCGACGCTGCCGTTCCGAAGACGAAATCAATCTCAGGATGCTCGGCAGCCCGGGCATCAATGACACTGGCGCGGGCGGTGAGATGTACCTGCTTTTCGGCAGCCTTCGCGGAGCGTTGCGCCAGCGGTGAAGATTGCGCGAACAACTGTGTGCTGCCGCCGGCGACATTCAGCGAGCAAAACGCCAGCCAGCCGAGCAGAATTCTCGCGAGCCGCAGTGAGCGCATGATGAATCTTTCTGGCAGAGGGAGTACCGGCGGGAGAATCGGCGAGGACAGCATGGCTACTGCTGCTTACCCATCGTCAGGGCCATGAAGGCGGTTTCGAGATTGACCTCTTCTTCGCGGAACAGGGTCAATTTGTGTCCCGCCTGAAACAAAGCGACCGGGATATCGCTGTAGTCTTCGATGCCGGACTTGAGCGTGACGAGGATCTGCCGCCCCTTCATGGAAACGGAAGCGACACTGTCCAACTGTTCGATCAACCGTGCGGCGGCTTCGGGGTTGTCGCGCACCTGGATATAGAGAATCACTGCCTGCCGCGCTTTGCGCATGACTTCGTCCACGTAGTCGTCGACGAGCAGGTTGCCTTTTTCGATCATGCCGACCCGCGTACAAACGTCGGCGAGTTCGGGCAGAATGTGGCTGGAGACGACGACTGTTTTCTTCAGTTCGCCGAGCTTCTTGAGCAGGTTGCGAATTTCGATGCGCGCACGCGGATCGAGGCCGCTGGCGGGTTCATCGAGCAACAGCACCTGTGGTTCGTGCAGCATGACCCGCGCGAGTCCAATGCGCTGCGTTTGCCCGCGGGACAACTGGTTGACCATCGCGTCCCGTTTGAAGGTCATGTCGACGAGTTCCAGCTTTTCCTCGCAGATCTTGCGCCGCGACGGACCGTGGATGCGGTAGGTGCTGGCGAAGAATTCGAGGTATTCCATGACGGTCATGTCGTCATAAACCCCGAAGAAATCTGGCATATAGCCGACCAGGCGGCGGATCTCCTGGGCATGGGTGTAGATCGATTTGCCGCAGACGTACGCCTCCCCATAGTCGGGGTCGAGCAGCGTGGCGATCATGCGCATGGTCGTGGTCTTGCCGGAGCCGTTGGGCCCGATAAACCCGAACACATCCCCCTCGGCGAGCTTGAGGTTGATTTCGTTGACGGCAATCAGTTGGCCGTATTGTTTGGTCAGTCGACGCGTCTCAATCACGCGAATGGTCCTTCTCACCCGCACGCAGCGGGACGTCAATCACCCGCAGATCCGGGTGCCGGTTACGATGGTTCAGGAACGACTCTCACTGGGGAGTGTTGCTGCGGTTTTTGCGCAGGAAATCGGCCTCTTTTTTCCGCTCGGCCGCTTTGACCGGATCGAGCACGGGGAGCTCACTGGTGGCTACCGCCTGGTCGCGGTCGACGTGCAGAACGATGCGGGTGAGGCGGGGTTCGGACAACGGCGGCAGCGGTTGGCCAGCGACCTCAATGGTCGACGCCGAAGATGGCCGGGACTCGCCGAGCAGGACCGCTGTCCCCTGTTCCACCTGGCTGCTCCAGTCCCAAAAGCCCCAGGCTTCGTGCTTGAGACCGGTGTATTCAGAGCCGCCCGCGGCGTGATGGAGCGTCATCATTTCCCAGATTCGACGCACGCTGTTGTCATACAGACGATAGGGTTCGACCCGGCGAATGATGTCTTCTCCCGTGCCGACTTTGCGTTTGACCACCGTGGCCATGGCACCGGTGAGACGACTGTTGAGATCGCGGGCGAGGATCTGCTGCGGATCTCCCAGCGTGATCGTGGTGCCAGGGGCGAGCGTCTCCACGGCGGGAGTCAGGGGGTAATAGCAGCGCGTACCGTAGACCAGAATCCAGTCGTCGAGGGCCACATCGCCGAGAGTGATGGTCCCTTCCAGTCGCCCGCCGGGGTAGCCCCTGAGTTGTGACGTGACGAGGGGGACCGTGGATTGGGAAATCGAAACGGTGGCGATGTTGCGCACGGTTCCCGGACGGAACGGCACCAGAGAGAAACCGCCAGTTTGATGAGCAAAGCGATTCGTTCCGAGCGTGACACCGGCGTCGCGATAGAGTCCGCCGAAGCTGCCTTCTGGAAATCCAACCCAGCCGGTGACGGATGATTGCATGGCGGTGGCAGCGTCCGGTTCCGCCAGACGCAATGACGCGCGCTGCAACCGAGAACTGGCAATGGCGGCCAGTCGGGTGGTGCGTTGCACGCGGGCATCGGGAGCAATGTCGACAAACTCGATCGCGCGGGTGCGAAACGGGGCGGTCGAGACGGGCTCGAAAATGCCCGTGAGCCACAAGGCTCCCACCAGCCACAACGGAAGCGTGATCCACGTCAACATGGGACGACGGAAGACGTATCGAACCAGCCAATAGTCCAGCGGTCCAATGACGACCAGCAGCAGCGCGAGGCCACCGATGACAGTCCAGACCGAAATCTGCTGCCCTTCGTCAAAGCGGTTGAGGGTCGCAAGCAACTGCGACGTCAGATCGGAAATCCCGGATTCTGAGAGGGCGTCACCGCCGGTCGTCGCGAGATCGTCCTGGCGCAGAGTCAGTCGCATCAGTCGATCGAGCAGAATGGGGAGGTGCTCCCATTCGCCAATCGGGGGGCCGGTGAGGTTCACGCCGATGGCGGTCACCGCTCCAAAGCCATACGTGGAGCGGCCAATGAGTGCGCCGTCGCCGACCTTGGCCAGGACGTTGGAAGCCCCTTGAATCCTGCAAGAGGGGACCGGCTGTGGCACACGCAGCCGTCCCGCCCGCTGTACCAGGCTTTCGAGGGCGCTCAGTTCCCGCAGCGGGTTGCTCGGAAGAATCTGCAGGGGGAGCCACGAATTTTGATAGCCGTCTGTCTCCGCACCGACGGAGAGGACCAGATGCCCTCCGCCTGCGACCCAGCCTTGCACGTCGCCCAGCCAGCCAGACCCCGCGAGGATGGTCGCGACATTGGCCGGGTCGGAGACAATGAACGGCATGTCGGCGTCGGAAACGGCCAGCGGAACAACCTGAGCGGGACGATTGTCGGCGCGGTTCTCGAGCGCGGTCACCACCAGATCGAAATCGAGCCCCACGATGGGGAGCAGTGTTTCATGCCGCAACAGGGGGACGAGGTCAACGTCTCGATCGAGTTCTTCCGGGCGGCCGAAGTCCAGCGACTGCGTCGTGAGGAGCGTTCCGGACTGCCGGAGCTCGACTTGCACCGAGCCGCGCAGGCGACCAATCTGCATCAGGGTCGCGAATCGCGTGGTCTGGTCGTCGGTGGCAGGGAGTGGTTCGGCCACCACCGCGACGAGATCCCCTTGCGGGGCGGGGCAAACGACGGTGACCTCGGTCTGGTCATTCGCGGCGGTCAGATCGATCTCAATGCGGGTAAAGGCACCGGGACGGAAGTAGCCCTGAATCCCTGCGCGGACCTCAGCGATGGCGGGGCGCAGGGCTGCCGAAGCGGCGGTGCCCGATGCCTTGTCAGCGCCTGGTGCC
>JBGSIP010000071.1:0-2143 GCA_041742495.1 Planctomycetaceae bacterium | reverse complement strand
ATGAGGTGAGTCCGCTCGCGGCGGCGGGTCGCTTTGAAGCTGGCCTGGTTGGCTTTGTTTTCCAGCAGCCAGTCTCTAGCAAACTGTCCGGAGCGAATTTCTTCCAGGATCTTCTTCATTTCCTTCCGGGTTTCGTCGGTAATGATCCGCTTGCCCCGGGTGTAGTCGCCATATTCGGCAGTGTTCGACACGCTATAACGCATGTAGTTCAGGCCGCCCTGGTAGAACAGGTCGACAATGAGCTTCAGTTCGTGCATACACTCAAAGTAGGCCATCTCGGGCTGATAGCCGGCTTCCACCAGCGTGTCGAAGCCCGCCTTGACCAGTTCCGAGACGCCGCCGCACAGCACGACCTGCTCGCCGAAGAGGTCGGTTTCGGTTTCTTCGGCAAATGTGGTCTCGATGACGCCGCCCCGCGTTCCGCCGATCCCCTTGGCGTAGGCCAAGGCCAGCTTGCGGCTCTCTTCGCTGGCGCCGTCACCCATCGCGATGAGGCTGGGGACGCCGCCCCCTTTGACGTATTCGCTGCGAACCAGGTGGCCGGGCCCCTTGGGAGCCACGAGCGCCGTATCCACCCCCTTCGGAGGCGAAATCTGACCGAAGTGAATGTTGAAACCGTGCGAGCACATCAGCAAATTGCCCGGCTTCAAATTGGGCTGAATATCGGCCCGGTAGACATCCCCCTGCAGTTCGTCGGGGAGCAGAATGTTGATCAGGTCGCCCTGCTTGGCCGCCTCGGCGGCCGACATCGGCTCGAAGCCGTGACTCTTGGCCAAATCGTAGTTGGGCCCGCCGGGACGCTGCCCGATGATGACGTTGCAGCCGCTGTCCCGCAGGTTCTGCGCCTGGGCGTGCCCCTGGCTGCCATACCCGATAATGGCAATCGTTTTGTTCTTCAGCAGGGACAGATCCGCATCGTCGTCGTAATAAACCGTGACAGCCATCGTCAGTCCTCAAGTCCGTTGGTATCGAGGGAATCGGGTGCGTCTCGACGCCCCGGATGTGAGTCGTCGGAGTCCGACACACAGGCGGCTCCGACTGTTGCTTTGCCCGCCCTCCGCCATCGCGGGAACTCTCTGCTCACCCCACCTTGGGTGTCTGCGGTGCCCATCGCCGGCACCCTTCCCCCACCAGAATTTCCGGCGGGGGAGAGCTGAGAGGACCGCGGCTCAGTTGGGAACGTCGACCATCGCATGCCGGGCGGCCACGACTTCGGTCACTGTGGGCTGCAGTTCTCGCAGCAGCGCCACCCGCCCCGTGCGTACCATTTCGCGAATGCCGTAGGGGCGAATCGCTTCGAGGAACGCGTTGATTTTGCTTTCCCGTCCCGCCAGCTCGATCATCACGTGCTCGACCGAGACGTCCACAATGCGGCCGCGGAAGATATCGACCAATTCGGTGATTTCGCTCCGCTTGCCAGCCGGCGCGTCGACCTTGACCAGCATCAGATCGCGTTCCACGTAGTCCTTGGCGGAGAAGTCCTGCACATGGACCACAGTGACAATTTTTTCCAACTGCTTGCGCACCTGGTCGACCAGCTTGCTGTCGCCCGTCAGGACAAAGGTCATGCGGGAAAACTCCGGCGTTTCGGTCTCGCCGACCGCCAGACTGTCGATGTTGTACCCGCGGGAGGCGAGCATGCCGGAAATGTGTGCCAGCACACCGGGCTGGTTCATCACATACGCCGACAGAATATGCTTCGATGACATACCATATCCTCAATGCAGCCAAGGGTTTACGAACCGCCGCGCAAGACGGTGCGCCAGCAGACCCCGGGAGCGAGCCACGGAGTCTATCCGGAGCGCCGGCGAACCTCAACTTGCGACGCTTCTTTTCGGCGATCGCCACCGCGGGGACACTGCGGACAAGCCGATTGTTCGGACCATACCGCCAGAAGGACTCCGGACGGTCGCTTTTTGACTTCCACCCGCCGACGTGCTGTAATCGTCGACTTCACTGGCGGCCGCCTCGGTCCTGCCATCACATCGCTGCCGACCCCAATTGACGTTTTGGACATTTGACCGCGAAGGATCGATGCGCATGCCACGGAGCTGGCGCGTGCTGCCCCAGGATGCCGTTCGCGTGCGCGAAATCAGCCGCGCCCTGACCTGTTCTCCACTGCTCGCCCAAGTGCTGGTGGCCC